>NZ_HF999114.1:40368-45098 GCF_000433815.1 Blautia sp. CAG:257 | reverse complement strand
CTGCCCCTATTTAGAACTATCTATTTCCCGACAGCCCCCTTTGAGAAATTATTTGGTTTGAAAAAGCATTGCAGATATATAAAAATGTTTATCATCCCAACTTGTTTCTAATACTCCACCAGTTTCTGTTACGATTCGTTTTACACTTTGAAGGCCGATTCCATGGCTGCCTTTTTCCTTTTTTCTGGTAGTTAGATTTCCGTTTTTGTGAGAAATAATACCGTCATAGCTGTTTTCGATTTTTATAAGCAGCGCATTTTTGGTCTCTATCAGTTTAATGCTTAAATATTTTTCTTCTGAATTTTGTGAAGCAGAAATTGCATTTTCCAGAAGATTTCCAATCACAACACTCGCATAGAAGCTGTTCAGATTCAGCTCGTTGGAAATTCCAATATGTACATGAAGCTGATCTAAAGATTCTTTGGCTTCATTCAGGAAATAATTTAATATACTGTCAATTTCTTTGTTTCCAGAAGAGGCATATTCTTCCGGATTGCAGATATGACGTTCCATTTGAGCGATATAATTCAGAACTTCTGCTTTTTGATTATTCTGAATGAGATGTGTAAGCGAAAAAATATGATGCTTCAAATCATGACGTATTTCTCGGATCTGCGCATAGGATTCCGTCATAATATTCAACTGCCGGCTGTATCCGGATACCAGCTTTTCCAGATTCTCTTTATCGGCTTTTTCTTTATAATAATTCTGCAGAGCATCATATAGATATATAATTAGTACATTAATAATTAAAATACCTAAAATAAGTTCTGTTACAGATTCGCCGAAATTTCTTCTAATCATTGTTATTTTTAGCATCATGGCAAAGCTTAGTAATGGAATTAAAAGAACACTTCCCCATAGATATACAGGAAGTTCCATATTTTTTGTTCGCAATTTGATTGTCTTTTCATAAAGGACTGCAATTACCAACATTCCCATTCCCATGATACATTGGAGGATCCCTTCTGTAACGGAATCCTGCCCGGGATATGATTCAGGCATAAATAGTAATAAACTTTCCGTCATAATGTTTACTACATAGATACTGGTGACTACAACGATTTTTTTCAGGACAGTACCTGTGTAACACAAAGAAATTATACTCAGAGAAAGAATATTCAAAGTAAATGTTATATAAACCTGATGTACAAGATAATATCCTGCGCTTGTAAAAAGAATGAAACAAAAATAAGCTGAAATTTTATGCCATCGAAGTTCTTTTTTTGAATCAAAAAGTACCTCCATTCCACGATATATAGCATATACTCTTATAATATTTCCTATAATTCCTAATAAGATCCCTTCCATATTTTATCCTCAAAGCAGTTCATATTGCATAAATTTTACCTTTACCTCTTTTTTCTTTGACGGAGAAATTCCAAGTACTGTTCCATCCGTCATTTTTATTTTGTCAGCAGAGTATTCTGATATATAATTAAGATTTATCAAATATGATTTATGTATTTGGATAAAGGTCATATCTGGCAGTTTTTTTACAGTATCGCTGAGTTTTCCTCTAAATTGGATGTACTCTCCTGTGTGAAGAGCCATTGTAATTTGCTTGTTTTGGCTGATGCAGTACATAATATTCTCAACAGGTATTCTTTTTGCAGTTTTATTTGATGAATATACAAATATTTTCTTATTAATTATATGCCTTTTTTTCATGGTTTCCAGAGATCCGGAAACTTCTGAATATTTAAGTGGCTTTACAAGAAAATCTAAAGGTCTGCATTGGAAAAGATCCATGGCATAATGTGTTTTGGAGGATATATACACAATTTCTATCTGGAAAGAGATTTGTCAAGGGTGTTTTCTCCACTAAAACACCCTTGTTTTGTAAAAAAAACTATGATGTATAAAACAAATATATTGCACTAAATTATAATATGGTCTTAAGTGCATTTACCAACACATCAATATGCTCTTTCTGCAAAATCAACGGAGGCAACAGACGAATTACATGTGAACCCGAGGGAATTACGATAATCCCCGCTTCTTGCAAAGCATTTATGAAGTGTGCAGCAGGCACAGACAGTTCAATGCCTTTCATAAGGCCCAATCCACGCACCTCTTTGATTACAACTTTTTGGGCAGCCAATTCAGATAACGCCTTATCCAGATAGAGCGTCATCGCCCTGACGTTCGCTAATATGTCATACTGTTGGTAAAACTGGAATACAGCAGTAACGGCTGCTGCTGCCAGAGGATTGGAACCGTAAGTTGTACCATGATCTCCTGCACGCAATACACCGGTCGCTGCCCCTCTGGTTCCAATTGCACCTACCGGAACTCCACATCCCAAAGCCTTTGCCGAAACAACAATATCGGGAACAATATCATACAATTGATACGCAAACATATTCCCGCTTCTACCCATGCCACATTGAATTTCATCCGAAACCATCAAAATTTCGTTCTCATCACAGAGCTTTCGAACTCCTTTGATGAAGTAATCAGTGGCAGGATAAATTCCGCCCTCTCCTTGTACTGTTTCCATGAAAATTGCACAGGTATTGTCAGTAATCAAACGTTTGACGTTTTCCAGATCATTGAAGTCAGCAAATTTAACATGGGCAAGCATAGGAGCAAAAGGTTTCTGGTAGGCTGCTTTTCCCGTTACCGATAATGCTCCCATAGATCTACCATGAAAGGATTTCTTCATGGCAATAATCTCTCCATTATGATTATTATGCTTCAAAAAATGATATTTCTTAGCAATTTTAATTGCACCTTCAATGGCTTCCGTTCCAGAGTTAGTGAAAAACACCTGCTCCATACCTGATGCCTGATTAAACAGCTTTGCAGCTTCAATTGCCGGAACATTATAAAAAAGATTAGATGTGTGCAGCAGCTTTTCCATCTGTTCTTGCAGTGCGCGTGTGTAATTCGGATCGTGATATCCCAGGGCACACACACCGATTCCAGACCCGAAATCCAGATACCGTTTTCCCTCTGTATCATAAAGGTACATACCTTCTCCATGATCCAAGACAATAGGATAACGGTTATATACAGGAACAAACTGCTGATTTGCTTGTTCAATATAAGGATTCATTTCAGTCTTTTTCCTCCACCACTTCAATTTTAAACACATTGATCACATCCACATCTGGACAACAGAATACAATGGAGCCATCCGGTTGGCTGGGAAGTTTTCCGCCGTACCGCAGAATGTCAATGTAAGGGAAAGCCACATGCATGGCCATTGGACAGAGATTGCCTCTTTCGGTATCAAAGTCAAAGGTGTCTCCAATTTGATGACCACGATGACACCCCATATGACCTTTTTGATCAATTAAACTGATTTTAATTTTAGGCTTTTTCATCATTGATTTCCTCCAAAAATTGTTCAATGGGAATTCCCTTGTATTTATCAATATCATGCACATTGGCATAAATAATTTTTTCGAGTTGTCTCATTGCGATTTCTACGCTCTCTAAAAGCAGTCCTGATTTTAAATAATGCCCTACTACAATTGCCATAAAAATATCCCCTGTGCCCGGAAAACGCACCGGTATTTCATCATAAGGGAGCAAGACACACGAATTTTTCGGAGAGTTTTTTACAACAGTAAACATTCTTCCGTTAATGTTTGCGCTTGTAATCACAACCGATTTAGCACCAAGCATATGTAGTCGATTTGCGATTACTTCAATTTCCACCTCAGAATAGGTGTTTTTAACTGTGTATCCGGATAAAAAACACGCCTCCGTAATATTGGGGATAATCACATCTGCAATAGAACACAACCGTTTCATATAAGTGACTGCTTGATCTGTCACACCATTGTATCGTTTTCCGTCATCCCCCATAATAGGGTCAACAAAAATCGAAGTACCTGATTTTTGTTGTTCTTTGCAATATTCATATATGAGACATGATTGTTTTTCTGACACAATAAATCCAGTACAGATTGCGTCGAAAGAAAACATGAGTTTCTTCCATACCAGAAGCGTATTTTCCATATATTCTGTTGTGTCCCAAATATCAAACTGCCCATAATCCAGAGTGTTGGAAACGAGTGCAGTCGGCAAATTGAAAGTTTCAAATTTCAAGTGAGATAAAACAGGAATCATGACAGATAAGGCGACCTTTCCATACCCCGCCATATCATTGACCAGTAAAATTCGAGTTTGCTTTTTATCTTCCATAGCCATACTCCCTCAGTAACTCAAATAACAAAGTCTGCACAGCATTTTTCCTGACTCTGTTTGAAAAATCTTCTGTAATGTGGTTTCTACTGTGTTCTTTCCCAGATTATCTTCATAAAAATTCACTAAAAAATCCGCTTCCACAAGAATCTGATAGTCAATCCCGTCTATATCTGTGTAAGTGTGATGATGGCCAACCAAATAGCAGATGCGTTCAATATCTGCTTCTTCAAACTTAAGCTTTTTTAACATTTTTCGAGCATATGCAGGACCTTCCTGCTCTTGCAATTTTCCATTACACCTTCCGTATTTTTCTTCTGACGGACGGATTCCGATATCGTGTACCAGTGCTGCACATTCGGCTAAAAACTGGGTGTGTTCATCCAGCTGTTCCATATGGCCAATCATCTGTGCAAAGCGATGCACCTTTATCAAATGGTGAATACGCTGGGGATCGTTTTGATTGAAAGCAATCATTTCTTGCGTTAAAAGATCGACTATTTTTTCCAGATTCATAAAGTCCTCCTATTTCACTTCCTCTTTTAAACAAAGTGCCAACAACTCTTTCCCTC
>NZ_HF999114.1:31402-40332 GCF_000433815.1 Blautia sp. CAG:257 | reverse complement strand
CTCCATCAGTTTGGAAAAGCCCTTTGATATATTCTGCTTTTTTTCGATCTGGGCGAGTTTCGTAACAGTTTACAATGAGATCTGCTTCTATCAGAAGCTGTAAAAGTTTGTTTTTGATATCATCGTAATCATGATGGCAGATAACTAAGTCGATAATTCTTGGAATATACGAGGGAAGGTAATTTGCTTCTTTTAAAAAACGAGTGACAAGAAGCGGAACTGCCTGCTTCTGATTATCTTGACTGGCATCCCCGTTATAATGTTCTTTACAATACTTGATTGCAATATCATGTAAAATCGCGGCTGCTTGTAGTATCTGCTGTTCTTCGACGGGAAGTTTCTCTTGCTCTCCCAATAATTTAGCCAATGCGTAAACCTTAAGGATGTGCTGTGTACGCCTGCTATGCCCTTCCTCATAGCACATTGCGTTATACAAGAGATGAGTTTCATCGTTTATCACGTTGACAATCATCCTTTCATGAAAAGATTTTAATATCTTTTTATAGAATATAACATTACAAACGGGTCTTGCGTTGCGCTTGCAACATATAATTCAAAATGCTATACTTTAAATTAGGAAAGGAGGGACAGCATGAGGCTTGATATTGAACAACTAACCTTACTTCCTATTTTCAAAGGCATTCGTGAGGAAGATCTTCCGGCAATGTTGACCTGCCTGGGAAGTTTTCAGAAAAAATATCAGAAAGATGAAGTTATTTTTTTGGAAAGCAATGAAGTCAGAAATGTTGGTATTATATTGTCTGGAACTGTGCATATGGTCAAGGATGACTCCGAAGGCTATCAAACACTTCTTGTTGTAATGAAAGAGAATGAACTATTTGGGGAATCATTTTCCTGCGGAAGTCATTTAGATGCACAGGTCAGCTTTTTGACTGCTGCACCTTGTGAAGTTTTGTTTTTGCCCTTTCACAAAGTCATCCATTCCTGTAAGATGAGCTGCACCTTCCATCATCGGCTGATTGAGAACATGGTCCAGTTGATTGGAGATAAAAATGTCCAGTTGATGCACAAAATTGAAGTGATTTCCAAAAAGACACTTCGAGAAAAAATATTAGCATACTTACGACAACAGGCTATGGAGCAGAGCAGCAAACAATTTACAATTCCTTTGGGACGGCTCGAATTGGCTGAATACCTGTGTGCTGATCGTAGTGCAGTGACCAGAGAATTGTCCTATATGCAGCGAGATGGTCTAATTATTTATGATAAAAACACATTTCAGCTGCTATAATAAAAAAGCACAGATCTTTATGTTGTAAATAGGAAAAACCTGTTTGAGAAAATATTGGGGGTTACTCATATTTTTAAAATTCCATAAGGTCCCAATTAGCTCATTGGCACCACAGAAAGCCCACGCCTCCGGTTCTCTTTCCGGCTGCGTGGGCTTTTTTTCGGCCATTGCTTTATTTCTTGTTTTGCAGCTGTTCATGGGCTTCCTGCTGGACAATCAGCCCCGCCGAAAAGCCATACTTGAAATGGCTCTCACTTTCCTCGCATTGGGCAATAGCGTTCTGCGCCCGGAGTTCCTCCACCAGAGCATAGTCCTCTTTGCTGAGCCGCTGGGATAACTGATCCATCAACGCTGCACAGGTTTGGACTGCCTTGCGGTATTCCGGGGATGTGGGAACAACGGTTTCACAGGGATAAAACTCTCCGTTATACATGGCTTCTAATATCATGGCGTTCCCTCCCTCAACAGTAGATCAGTTCAGCCAGGACGATTTCCTCGGCCCTGTTGTGGATGGAGTTCATGGAGCGCACCCATACCATCTGGTCGGTAGCTTTCAGAGCTTCTGTGACGCCATCTTGCTGCATCATGGCTTTTTCAATGATTTCCAACCGCTCCCGGCAGGCGATGTCGATTTCCTCCAAGTGGGGAAACAGCTTTTCGGTGACAATGAGATCAGTATACAGAATGGGCCGGTGTTCTTTTAAGTAGGCACGGCGCAACCGGCCATATTTCCCGATATGGTACTCTTTGGTGTCCGATAACACAAGGTTGGGAATGAGATAGTCACCGCATTTGGTGTAAGTCAGTTCCATACAAGGCTCCTTTCGTGGGAATGTGGTTGACAGTTACGGTAGGTTTGAGGGCATCCCTCCTTTATCATAACTGTCTTTTCATTCGCCACAAATGAGCCGCCAGTCATGATGTAATGTTTTTTGGTGTAATCCACCCTCTATACATTACATCATGTTCGTCTTTTAGATTTTTTCGAATATAATTTCCAATTTTTATTCCGTTGGAGGATGTTAATTCTATGTCAAGAAATAATAAATGGAACCAGTTTCCCTGATTTAGATAATCCATAAAAATATCTCCAGAATAGAAAATTTCTATTTCTGCTTTTTCCTTTTGAATATCAAAGAAATGACTAACCATTTTTTCCAGTTCTTCACAAGTTCCTTTTTCATCATCACAGATTCCAATTCTATACATAGTGCTACTCCCCCATATAATCTTCATTTTATTTTATCATAAAATTCTGCGTATTATGAGGAAATATGTCGAAATAATTATTGTTTTTTGTATGTAGGAAATGATTAGGAAGTTTAATGGTGACAGTGTTGTAGAGAACCTCTATTCTTTTCTGGGAGATGCAAAGAGGGATTACCTTCCGCATGGATTTACGGTAAATGAGCCTTTGGAAATAATGGAAGAGAAGCGGCGATAACGATTTATTTTTACCTGCAGCCGGATTGAGCCAGGTGTGTGATGAGAACAGTTACAATGTGTGTACAATATAGATAGTTTGGATATTGCATCTATGGAACAGGTCTCTCTTGAAAATGTGCATTATAGAAAAAGTGAGCTTTCCGATGCGATTTATGCTGTGGATGTTTAAGGATATATTGGAAATTAAAATAATACATAGGCTATCGGAAAATAAATGGATATGAGGGGCTGGGAACCTGTGGCGAACGTTTCATGGGCTATAAAGAATTCGTGTTGTATGCAATCGGAAGAAACATAAGAATCTCCTATGGAAGATCAGATATAAAAACACTGATTCCTACAGGAGATTTTTATTTTAAGATTTAGAGGCTAAAAAACGGTATTTACAGACAGGCTCATTTTTTATGAAAAATAAAAAGAAAATGCAACACAACATGAAAAAATACGTCTAATATAATATACGGGAGTAAATGAACAGGAGGCGTGTATGGAAGATACGGATATCATTGAGTTATTTTTAAACAGATCTGAAGAAGCAATTCGTCAGACTGACATAAAGTATTCAAAGCTCTGCTTTGGAATCGCATGGAATATTTTATTGAATAAAGAGGATTCAGAGGAATGTGTAAACGATACCTGGTTAATAACGTGGAATGAGATTCCACCTAAAATCCCGAAAATCCTATCTGCATTTCTGGGGAAGATAACTCGAAATCAGGCAATCGACTGTTTACGGAGAAAAAATGCGTTTAAAAGACCAGACTCTCATATGGCAGATATCAATGGTGAACTGGAAAGACTGGAAGGAACGGTACAGTATTCTCTGGAACATAATATAAAACGTCAGGAGATCTTAGATGTTCTGGATGAATTTTTAAAAGGATTAAAAGAAGAAGACAGGGATATTTTTGTGCGGCGCTATTGGTATATGGATGATATTAAAGAAATTTCCAAAAGACATTCTGTTTCGGAAAGCAAGGTGAAATCCAGTCTGTTTCGCAGCAGAAAAAAATTATGGAAAAAGGCAGGTGATCTTTTATGAAGAACAATTATACCTTTCTGGAATTATTCGGGGATATTGATGAAAAATTTATTTATGAGGCTTCTCGGCCATGGAAAAAACAGGTAATCATAAAATACAGGTTATTAAAGACTGCAGTAGCGGGATTTATATTATTATTTTTGGCAGCAGGTGCTATGACACATCAGGAAGAGGTAAAAGCAGCATGGAAACAGTTTACTTCATGGATTGGAACGGCACTGGGACTTTCTGAGGATGTCAGCAGCTATACAGATATGATAGGGAAAACAATAACCAGAAAGGGAATTTCGGTTACTATTCATGAAGTGGCAGCAGATAAAAATGATTTATGGGTGGCTTTTTCTGCTACTTCTGATTCGGAAAAAACAGAAGAACCCGTTTTGCTGACAGACGTGCTTATTAATAAACAGGAAATACAATTGAGCGAAAGCTATCCCGTGCTTTTAGAAAATGGGGAGATGCAGGGAGAGGTTTTTCATTATACGATAGAAGACAATATTTTTGCCAATGAGGAAGCAGATGTAACAATAAGTGTGCATACAGCTTCGCCGGAGGAGATACAAAAAATAGATGAAAGTTCAAAGTCAGACGAGTATGTTTTTGAATTTAAAACAGATTTAAAAGAATTGGAGGCAAATACTGAAATAATTAATATAGATCAACAGATTAAAATAAATGAAAATCAGAATCTTACGGTTTCTCAAATGCGGCTAAATGATTTTACAAGTACGATTTCAGGAAAGATGACAGATTTGGGAGAGTATGATGAATATTATTTGATAGGAGAAGACAATCTGGGCAATTCTGTTTGTTACCGGCTTGCAGATTATAATAAACCAGAAATACTGTTTCAACAGGACAGAGTTTTCGAAAGATATACAGGCATTTCTCCAAATGCAGAATCTGTAACCCTTCAGTTGTATGTTGATAAATATAAAAATAAAGATATTGAAAACAAATATTTTTATACAACAGGAGAAGAGGACACATATGGAGAAGGAACAGGAAGTGTGTATGAGGGAGATGCGGATTTAACACAGATATATTGTCCATTGGG
Source organism: Blautia sp. CAG:257 (assembly GCF_000433815.1). Classification (NCBI taxonomy): domain Bacteria; kingdom Bacillati; phylum Bacillota; class Clostridia; order Lachnospirales; family Lachnospiraceae; genus Blautia; species Blautia sp. CAG:257. Next base: position 35,535 of record NZ_HF999114.1, on the reverse strand, counting down.
TAATAAAATAGAAATAAAAATTCGATAACAGGACAATAAATCAGCCGTCCACTACTCGCAATAGTGAACGGCTGTGTAAAACAGTTATCATAATTAATTGAGGGTAGGCCGTGTGTTTCTGGCTTTCCCTTTTTCTATTATCAATAGAACGCATCTGTTAGAATAACACAAGAGCTTTATCCCTCTGTCAAAATTTCATTTTAGGTTCTTTGCCTTTGACTTTTATATGATAGATCAGTTTTTCTTAAATCCCGCGCGTTTTCTTTCTCTTGGGTCGAGAATTCTCTTACGGATGCGAAGGCTTGTAGGAGTTATCTCCAGAAGCTCATCCTGGTCGATAAATTCAATGGCCTGCTCAAGGCTTAATACCTTAGGCGGTGTCAGTTTCAGAGCCTCGTCAGCGGAGGAGGAACGGGTGTTGGTCAGATGCTTGGTCTTGCATACGTTCAGCTCGATATCTTCAGCCTTTCCGTTCTGGCCGATGACCATGCCGCTGTAAACCTTTGCTCCCGGTCCGATGAAGAGTACGCCTCGTTCCTGAGCGGAGAAAAGTCCGTAGGTAACTGCTTCTCCTGCTTCAAATGCGATCAGGGAGCCCTGTTTGCGGTACTGGAAGTCTCCCTTGTACGGGGAATAGCCGTCGAACATGGTATTCAGGATTCCGGTTCCTTTTGTGGAAGTCATAAATTCGCTGCGGAAACCGATCAGTCCGCGGGAAGGAATGTGGAACTCCAGACGGACAGAGCCGTCGCTGGCAGTGCTCATCCCCTGAAGCTCGCCTTTACGCTCGCTGAGCTTCTGGATCACAGTACCGGAAAATTCATCCGGAACGTCTACATATGCGATTTCCATTGGCTCCATCTTTTTGCCGCGCTCATCAAAATGATAAAGGACTTCAGGCTTGCTGACTGCGAATTCATAGCCTTCACGGCGCATGTTTTCGATCAGAACAGAAAGATGAAGCTCGCCTCGCCCGGAAACCTTAAAGCACTCAGTTGACTCGGTATCCTCCACACGAAGGCTTACGTCAGTGTTCAGCTCTCTGTAAAGACGGTCGCGGAGATGACGGGAAGTAATATATTTTCCTTCCTGGCCTGCAAGCGGGCTGTCGTTTACCAGGAAATTCATGGAAATCGTAGGCTCGGAAATTTTCTGGAAAGGAATGGCCTCCGGATTTTCACCGCCGCACAGGGTATCGCCGATATGGATGTCTGCAATACCGGAAACAGCTACAATAGAACCGATAGAAGCCTCTTTGACTTCAATCTTATTTAATCCGTCAAATTCATAAAGCTTGCTGATCTTTACTTTCTGACGTTTATCCAGATCATGATGGTTCAGGAGGGTAAGCTCCTGGTTCACGGCAATCCTGCCGTTTTCTACTTTACCGACACCAATTCGTCCCACATATTCATTGTAGTCGATGGTGCTAATCAGAACCTGTGTATCTGCATCCGGGTCGCCTTCCGGAGCAGGAATGTATTTAAGAATAGTTTCAAAGAGAGGAGCCATATTTTCCGGTGTATCGGAAAGATCAAGAACTGCATGTCCTGCCTTTGCGGATGCATACAGGAACGGACAGTCAAGCTGCTCGTCAGAAGCCTCCAGATCCATGAGAAGCTCAAGAACTTCATCAATTACCTCGTCAGGGCGGGCCTCTGGACGGTCGATCTTATTAATGCAGACAATTACGTGAAGGTTAAGCTCCAGAGCTTTTTTAAGAACGAATTTTGTCTGAGGCATAGCGCCTTCAAAGGCATCTACAAGAAGAATTACGCCGTCTACCATTTTCAGTACACGCTCTACCTCTCCGCCGAAATCAGCGTGTCCGGGAGTGTCGATGATATTGATTTTTACGCCTTTATAATGGACAGCAGTGTTTTTGGACAAAATAGTGATACCACGCTCACGTTCGATATCATTGGAGTCCATGACACGTTCCTGTACTTCCTGATTTTCACGGAAAACACCGCTTTGTTTCAGAAGCTGATCCACCAGAGTGGTTTTGCCATGGTCTACATGGGCGATAATGGCAACATTGCGTACATCTTCGCGTTTGGTCTTCATAAAATTTGAAATCCTTTCTTTTTTCTTCTATATTAATGTGTTTTTTATTCATGGTACGACATTTCAGTTTACCACATTTTTCGCAGATTACAAGGTATTCAAAAAAATTTTTTAAGATTTTGGTTCTAAACTTCCGGGCAGGTACATAGGCTAATATAGACAAAATACCCAAAGAGGAAGGAGAACTATATTATGGCAGACAAAATTATTGAAAACAATCAGGTATCAATCATGGGGAAAATTGATACGGGCTTTACTTTCAGTCATCAGGTGTTTGGAGAGGGCTTTTATGTGATGGATCTGATCGTAAAGAGACTCAGTGATTCAGAGGACAGGATTCCGGTCATGGTATCCGAAAGACTTCTGGATGTAACGCAGGATTACGTGGGGGAATATATAGAAATTCACGGTCAGTTCCGGTCCTATAACCGCCACGAGGAAAAACACAACCGTCTGGTACTTTCTGTTTTTGCAAGGGAGGTAAGATTTGTAGAGGAAGAGGACGACTCAGTTCCCGTAAATCAGATCTTTCTGGACGGATATATCTGTAAACCGCCGGTTTACCGCAAAACTCCGCTGGGAAGAGAAATTGCGGATCTTCTGATGGCTGTAAACCGTCCTTATGGAAAATCTGATTACATACCCTGTATCTGCTGGGGAAGAAACGCCCGGTATGCCTCTGCTTTTGCTGTTGGGGGACATGTTCTTATCTGGGGCCGTATCCAGAGCCGGGAATATGTAAAAAAACTGGGTGAGAACCAGGCAGAAAAAAGAATCGCCTATGAAGTTTCAGTAAGCAAGCTGGAATACATGGAGTAAAGCCCGAAACATGCATTGCCTCATTCAGGCGGCTGTATTATTTCTGCACATAAGCAGATGAATGGGGCAAGTATATGGGCGCCGCCTGGTATCCAGTGGTTCTGTGGGAATAAAAAATGCGAGAATATATGCCTGGCTGAACAAAACCCCTGACGGATTCATACACCGGCAGGGGCTTGTTTCATCTGTTATTCAGCTGGAAATTCAGGCCTGCTTTACAACAGTCTTTTTAAAGCTGCGGAAAACGCCTGTCTGTTCGATCAGTCTGGTAATCGTGAAAAAGATAAAGGAGTCAATTGGCCACATGATCAGATTTTTTACTGCGCGTGCAGGCAGAATTGCAAGGAAACCTTTGCCGTACAGCATGTCAAGCCACAGTGTGTTCAGAACTATATTGACAACAAGAACCACTACCAGCTTGGCGATCAGAACTCTTTTCAGAGTCAGCTTCTGACGGTAATAAAAGCATCCGTAAATAAAGGCTGCGAGCATTGCGTTAAACGTAAAGCCAAAGAAAAAGGCTCCGTCAGGTTTCATGAAATATTTCACAAGATCCAGAATTCCTGCAAATAAGCCTCCGGTAATGGGACCAAACAGATAGTCAACAATCTGGTTTGGAATACCGGAAAATCCGATTTTGATATACGGACCCAGATTAATGGATGCCACTGAATTCAGAATCAGTGCAAGTGCCGCAAACATTGCGCACATGGCAAGAGCAGGCACACTCTTCAGCTCTTTGGCTGAAGAAAGAAACATGTTTTTGTTTTTTTCCATAAAAAATTACCTCCCTTCGCAGATATCTGACCACAATAGGAGATAACCAAAAATATTTACCCTCTGTTGCAGCGAGATGCAACCCATATACCGCAAGATTTCTCTTTTCGTCCTTCCGGCAACTCTCTATCCGGATGGCACTTTACGCATATGAATTTACTCTGCATGTCTTTTATGGGTTTATTATATACTATTTTATTACGACACGCAATAAAAACAGAGCATTTTTCGACATTTTAGTATAGGCAGATTATTTTCACCGATTAGAAGGCTTCTGAATACTGACAGAGGACGGAAAAGCTTGCAATTTCAGGCGAACTGAGGTAAGATAAGGACATTGAAAAAGATGCAGTTTCATCAATATTAAGAGGAATTGTCATGAAAAAAGAATTAACAGAAGTATACTGCGGAAGCGCGAAGGGAAAGACGACACTGGCTCTGGGGCACAGTCTTCGTGCGGCTGCTGAGGG
>NZ_HF999114.1:13664-31366 GCF_000433815.1 Blautia sp. CAG:257 | reverse complement strand
GAAAGAGCGTTATTATCATTCAGTTTCTGAAGGGAAAAGAAACACGTTCTGTTGATTTTCTGGAGCAGTTGGATGATCTGGATATTAAGATTTTCCGTTTTGAAAAAAGAGACTGCTGCTATGATGATCTGAGTGATGAGGAAAAGGCAGAAGAACGTTCTAATATCTTAAATGGATTGAATTTTGCCAGAAAAGTCGTTGTGACCCAGGAATGTGATTTCCTTTTGCTGGATGAGATTCTTGGCGTCATGGAACAGGGAATTGTTTCTGTGGAAACAGTTGCAGACATTCTCAGGCAGAAAGACGAAAGTATGCAGATTGTTATGACCGGTTCGAATCTGCCGGAAGGATTGAGACCCTATGTGGACACAGTGATAAGGCTCACTGAGGATATGGTCGGAAATGATTCAGAGCAACAGTAAAATCCGTGATTCGGGAAGACTGTGATTTGCATAATATAGTACAGAAGAATAAAAGGAGGAACTTATATGGCAATTTTTAAGGGCGCAGGCGTTGCTATTATCACCCCGATGCATGAAGACGGGAGTGTAAATTATGAAAAACTGGAGGAAATTCTGGAGTTTCAGATTGCTAACAGTACGGATGCTGTCATTATCTGTGGAACAACCGGCGAATCATCTACAATGACTCACGGAGAACATCTGAAAACTATCAAATTTGCAGTGGATAAGGTGGCAAAACGTGTTCCTGTGATTGCAGGTACAGGCTCCAACTGTACAGAAACTGCAATTATGATGTCAAAGGAGGCTGCTTCCTATGGTGTGGATGCGCTTCTGGTTGTAACTCCTTATTATAATAAAGCTACACAGAAAGGTCTGATCGCTCATTATACAGCGATTGCCAATGCCGTTCCGGAAACACCGATCATTATGTACAATGTGCCAAGCCGCACCGGCTGTAACCTTCAGCCGGCTACCGTAGCCGCACTTGTAAAAAATGTAAAAAATATTGTTGGAATCAAGGCTGCCAGCGGAGATCTTTCTCAGATTGCAAAAATGATGTCTATGGCGGGAGAGGATCTGGAGCTTTATTCCGGAAATGACGACCAGATTCTTCCGATTATGTCTCTGGGCGGACTTGGAGTTATTTCTGTTCTGTCAAATGTTGCTCCGAAGCAGACACATGATATTGTTATGAAATTCATGGAAGGAGATACCAGAGAGGCGGCAAGACTTCAGCTTGAAGCCATTCCGCTGATCAATGCACTTTTCTGTGAGGTAAATCCGATTCCGGTTAAAACAGCCATGAACATGATGGGTATGGAAGTAGGTCCTCTTCGTATGCCTCTCTGCGAAATGGAGGAGAGCAACAAAGAAACTCTTGCAAAAGCAATGAAGGATTATGGTCTTAAACTTGCATAAACAAGAAGCCGGATCAAATTCAGATGCCTGCAGTTTACAGGCAATAAAGCAGATATGATTTTACACATATCTGGATGTGTGCATGCAGGCACACAGAGGAGGTAATTATGATAAAAATTATGATGCACGGATGCTGTGGCCATATGGGTCAGGTAATCTCAGAACTTGTGGAAAAGGATCCGGAGGCGGAGATCACTGTGGGAGTGGATATTGCGGATAAAGGTAATACTTCTTATCCGGTGTATACAGATCTTTCTGCCTGTCAGGAAGACGTGGATGTAGTGATTGATTTTTCTTCTGCAAAAGCAGTTGATGCGCTTCTTGATTATTGCGGAGAAAGGAAGCTTCCTCTGGTTCTGTGCACAACAGGGCTCAGTGAAGATCAGCTGGCCAGGGTAGAAGAAACAGCAAAGAAAACAGCAGTGCTGAAATCAGCAAATATGTCTCTTGGAATCAATACCCTTCTGAAACTGATCCAGGAGGCGGCCAGGGTTCTGGCAACAGCCGGATTTGATATGGAGATTGTAGAACGCCATCACCGTCTGAAGCTGGATGCCCCAAGCGGAACTGCTCTTGCGCTGGCAGACAGTCTCAATGAAGCTATGGGCAATGAATATAAATATGTTTATGACCGCAGCCAGAAGAGAGAAATGCGCTCTGATAAAGAAATTGGTATCTCTGCTGTTCGGGGAGGAACAATCGTAGGAGAGCATGAGGTGATCTTTGCAGGTCCGGATGAAGTGATTGAATTTAAGCATACCGCATATTCAAAAGCTGTATTTGGAAAAGGCGCTGTTGAGGCAGCTAAATTCCTGGCAGGAAAGCCGGCAGGCCGTTATGATATGGCCGATGTGATCGAGGGTTAATAATCAGGGCAGGACAAGTGCTGAAAAGCAGAAGTCCTGCCTTTTTTGGAATTTTTTTCACGAATAAAACTGAAAAAATTACGCATATTACCTGTATGAGCTTTAAAATTCCAAGAAAAGGAGACAATCAGGATGAAAAACATCAAAAAGATCATTACAGGTATGATGCTTGTACTGGCATTAACTGCATTTACCGCCTGTGGAGAAAGAACAGACAATAATGCAGACGAAACAAACACAGCAAAAGATAACGTGATGGACAACGGAGACAGAGACAACAACATGGATAATAAGGATGCAGTTCCGGATGCTGACAGGACAGATGATAATAGGACAGATAACAATGGGACTTCTGCGGATACAGATACAAAGAATGACAATACTGCATCTGAAAATAACGCTGCTGATGACAACACTGTTGCAGGAGACAGAACAGATGATGCTGCGGACGGCACCATGGATCAGAGTACTGACAGAAATGATGATACCGTTTCCGGTGAGCTGGGAAACAGTGTAAAAGATCTCGGTGAGGGCGTGGGCAACGCAGTAGAAGATGTAGGTGACGCAGTGGGAAATGCGGCAGAGGGAAGATAGCTTTTTATTTACTGGTAAAACAGTACGTTCTGTACAAGCCATTCCGGTGAATAAGAAACACTTCCACAGGATGCGGCCAGATGCCTGCGGAATATGACGGCTTACGGCAGTCTGCATCTGGTCTGCAGCTGCTGCCATACAGAGACATGCCGATACGGGACAGTATCTGTAGGAGCATGTCCTTACATAGAAACATATTACGTGCTGCAATATATTCTGTAAAAGACAGGAAGTACAGGATATGGGCAGGGATAAAGGAGGATGAATCAGTGAAATTCCGTCCGTGTATTGACATACATAATGGTAAGGTGAAACAGATTGTTGGGGGAAGTCTGAGAGACACAGGCGATCAGGCAAGAGAGAATTTTGTGTCAGAGCAGGATGCTGCTTTTTATGCGGCTCTGTACAGAGATTCCGGATTACAGGGAGGTCATGTGATCCTTCTCAATCCGGAAGATTCACCCTATTATCAGGAAACAAAAAAACAGGCGCTGAACGCTTTAAAAACCTATCCGGAAGGCCTTCAGATCGGCGGAGGGGTCTGCCCGGAAAATGCAGAGGATTATCTTGATGCAGGCGCAAGCCATGTGATTGTTACCTCCTATGTTTTCCGAAATGGAAGGCTGTCCTGGGAAAACCTGGAAAAAATAGAAAAAGAAACAGGAAAAGAGCATCTGGTACTTGATCTCAGTTGTCGGAAAAAGAACGGAGCTTACTACATCGTAACGGACAGATGGCAGAAATTTACAGATGTAAAGATAACTTTGGATACATTGAGGGAGCTTGGCGCCCACTGCGATGAATTTCTGATTCATGGCGTAGATGTAGAAGGAAAAGCCGGAGGAATTGAGGCAGAACTGGTAAAGCTGCTTGCAGAGTATGGAGAACGGTCAGTAACTTATGCGGGCGGTGTGGGAAGTATGGAGGACATTCGTACTCTTGAAGTTTATGGAAAAGGAAAACTGGATGTAACGGTAGGAAGCGCTCTGGATCTTTTTGGCGGAAAGATACCGTTTGACAGTCTGAAAAAGCTTAAATAGGAACCAGAGTCAAAGCATGGAGGAATTATGTCAACAATAACAAAGAGAGCTCTTGCAGAAGCTCTGAAAAAAATGATGGAAAAGAAGCTTCTTTCCAAAATCACTGTGACAGACCTTGCAGAAGCCTGTGGGATTAACAGACACACTTTTTATTATCATTTCAGGGATATTTATGATCTGGTGGAGTGGATTTATTGCAGTGAGGTGGAAAGAGCCATTATGGGAGACGATCCTGCTGACAGCTGGGAAGAACGTTTTCGGAGGTTTTTTACCTATGCCCGGGAAAATAAAAAATTTATCATGAGTACTTACGCATCTGTTCAGAAAGATTATCTTCTGAGGTTTATGTATACATATATTGTTAAAATTATCAGTAATATTTTGGATGAGATGGCAGAGGGAATAACGGTTGCTCCCGAAAAACGAAAATTTATTACAGATTTTTATACCTATGCCTTTGAAGGAATTATTTTTTCATGGGTAAGAGACGGAATGGAGCAGGATCCCGAGGAACTGATAAAAATGCTGGGAGCTATAATCACAAGAGGGAATGAGGAAAATTCTCTTCTTCGTATTCTGGAAACCTGAATTTAATAAAGACACAGAGCTTTTTAGCCAGATAGAGGACAGTGGTAAAAAACTAAACACTGTCCTGTTTTTGTTTATGGAAAAAATAACACAGGAGAATATAATGTGTTTATGAACATAAGAAAAGATATGATTGACCATGCGCAGCAGGCGCTGTAAGGAGGCGTTTTCAGATGAACAGGGTAACACACGCAGCAGGAAGAAAGGTATTTTCCAGAATCGTAGATCATGAGCTTAGCCAGATCAGTAAGAACCGGGAACAGGCCTATGAAAAAATCCTTGATACTGCACAGAAGTATATGGATGAATTTGATCTGGGGATCAACTGGGAATATCTGAGGAGAGTAACTTTAAACCAGGGATATACCCTGAATACATATATTAATTCCATGGCTGATCAGCTGCATCCCAATGTGCTGAAGACAACTCTTCTGAATCTGGGATATGAAGCGTTTTATAATGGAACCAGGACAATCCGCGAAATGAGAAAGATCCATAACTGCAACATTCCCTGGATTATCTTAATGGATCCTACAAGTGCCTGTAACCTGCACTGTACCGGATGCTGGGCAGCGGAGTATGGAAATAAACTGAATCTGACCTTTGACGAAATGGACTCTGTGATCACGCAGGGAAAAGAACTGGGGACTTATTTTTATATGCTTACAGGCGGAGAGCCTCTTGTACGTAAAAAAGACGTGATCGCTCTCTGCAAAAAGCATAATGACTGTATTTTTCTGGCCTATACCAACGGTACTCTTGTGGATGAGGAACTGTGCCGTCAGATGCAGGAGGCAGGAAATCTTTTTCTTGCGCTCAGTCTTGAAGGAAAACCGGAAGTCAATGATCTTCGCCGGGGCGAGGGTGTTTACGGAAAGGTTATGCATGCCATGGAGCTTCTGAAAGAAAACGGTCTTGTATTCGGAACCTCCATCTGTTATACAAGCCAGAATATTGAAAGCGTTACAAGCGATGAGTTTATTCAGATGCTGGTGGAAAAAGGCTGCCGGTATTCTCTGTATTTCCATTATATGCCAGTTGGAAATGAGGCTTCGCCTGAACTGCTTCCCACAGTAGAACAGAGGACTTACATGCACCACAGGGTAAGAGAGATCAGAAATATGGAACATGGTCCCGGACTTTTTACCATGGATTTTCAGAACGATGGTGAGTTTGTTGGAGGCTGCATTGCAGGAGGAAGAAATTACTTCCATATTAATGCAAACGGAGACGCAGAGCCCTGTGTATTTATCCATTATTCCAATGGAAACATCAGGGAGAATACCATTCTTGAGATATTGAAACAGCCGCTGTTTATGGCCTATCACAATAATCAGCCGTTTAACGACAATATGCTCCGTCCATGTCCCATGCTGGAGAATCCTGAGATCCTTCAGAAGCTTGTAAAGGAATCCGGCGCACATTCCACAGATCTTCAGTCACCGGAAACTCCGGAACATCTTTGTGGGAAATGTGTGGCATATGCAGAGAAATGGGCTCCGGAAGCAGAACGGCTCTGGAAAGAGACACAGGAGAAGAAAGCTTCCAGATCCTTTTAAGAAAAAACTACATTTGGTGATTTGCAGCAGAAATAATGCTTTTAGTTTTTGCTGAAGAATAAAGAATACAGGTATCTTGAAATCCGAAATATCAGGATGGAAAAGAGCCTGTATTTTTTGCTTTATTTTGGTGGTTCCATTTTTCTGAGATTTGTATTAGAATAAATGATAATGAAGTCGTACAAACGCGGCAGCACATGATACAAGATACTGAATAAGGATTGGAGACATATATGAAGGTTGTAATTTTGGCAGGCGGATTTGGCACAAGGATCAGTGAGGAAAGCCACCTGAAACCGAAGCCCATGATCGAAATAGGGGAGAAGCCGATTTTGTGGCACATTATGAAAATGTACTCCCAATATGGATTTCACGAGTTTGTAATCTGCTGTGGCTATAAGCAGCATGTGATCAAGGAGTGGTTTGCAGACTACTATCTGCATAACAGTAATATCACCTTTGATTTTACTCAGGAAAACAAGATGATCGTTCACAATAATGTTCTTGAGCCGTGGAAAGTAACACTGGTGGATACCGGACTGAATACCATGACCGGAGGAAGAATAAAAAGGGTCAGAGAATACCTGGATGGAGACACTTTTATGCTGACTTACGGCGACGGTGTTGCAGATATTGATCTGAAGGAGCTTCTGGATTATCACAGATCCCATGGTAAAATGGCTACCATCACAGCAGCTCAGCCGGGAGGCCGTTTTGGGATTCTGGATATCTGTGAGGATGGAAGCATCACAAATTTCAAGGAAAAGAAAAAAGAGGATGGAGGCTGGATCAATGCGGGATTTATGGTCCTGGAGCCGGAAATCATGGATCTGATCGAAGGCGACGATACGGTATTTGAAAAGGAACCGCTGGTAGAGGCTGCACGGAGAGGGGAGCTGAATGCATACCGCCACAAAGGCTTCTGGCAGTGTATGGATACATTAAGAGAAAAGAATCTTCTGGAAGAGCTCTGGCAGAAAGGACAGGCTCCTTGGAAGATCTGGGAGTAAAAAAGAAAGGAGCACGAGGATGAAGCGCGAGAAGGAAGCATGTCATTGCAAAAATATTACTTATGGAATGATTGAGGACGCGGTGAAATCAGGAGCATCCAGTTATGAGGAGGTTCAGAAGCTTACAGGCTTTGGAACCGGATGCGGCAAGTGCAGAGATTTTATCCGCTGCCTGGTTCGTGATATTCTGGAAGAAAATCAGTAAAATAAAACATAAAAAGAGTACAGACCATTCTCAGTATCTGAGAAATCTGTACTCTTTTTTTCAGGCTTCTGCGCAGGAAGCGGAAGCTGTGAAACGATCCAGAACGTTGCTGCTGATTTTTTCAAAAAGCTGACCGTAAACGGAACCCAGAATATTGTTCAGAATACGGAAAAGGATTGCTCCCGGAAGTCCCAGAATAGCCGTTGCAATTGCCATCGCTCCAAGGGAATTAAATACTGCCTGCCATTTATAGGAAGCAGAAAGTCCTACGCCCACGCCTCCGATCATTCCAATATAAGGTAAAATGGAAGGTGAAAACAGAAGATACAGGGCAAGAAAAACAACCCCTCCGATAATATTTCCCGGAATACGTCCTTTTACCCGGCCTTTCAGATCATTCCGGAAGGGCATAAGTATTGACATGGCTGCAATTCCGATCCACATGGTTCTTGGGATGTGAAAAAGACCGCCAAGAAAGATTGCAGTAGATACGCCGAAGGTTACAGTGATCTGCCAGCGTGTCCGAAGAGAATCGATACGAAACTCTTTTACAATATCAGAGAGAGTTCTTTTGTATGCTATTTTGTGGTGATTTCTGTAAAAAACAATTCCGGTAAGAAGAGCGCCTGTGGCAATAGCTGCCAGTCTGAAAAGGTAATCTTTTCCTGTGGTGTCATAACCGTACAGAAGAAGGTAGCCGAGAACGATCGTGGAATGATTGGACATCATAATGTTGTGGCAGCCAAGGAAAAGAAGCACAAAGATGCAGGCTGCGTTAATAAGAAGTTCTCCAAAAAGTCCGGCCATATTGGCAAGTCTTGGGCCAAAAGCCAGAATAGAAAAGATAATTGCCATAGAGGTAAGGGAGCCGGTCATTTTCATTCCAAAGTCTGCATTTCGGAAAACCATAACACAAAGAAGAATAATAACGCCTACAATACTGTTTTCATCTCCGAAAATTTTGCCGTATCCCATAACAAAGGCTACGCAGAATACCATGGTAATAAAAATCTTAAACAGATAAACAAATGTGTGACGCAGTTTTTCACCGGAGGTTGTACAATTTTTGATAAGTGCTTTTGACCCCGCCTGATTTAACTGCAGTTCCTGATAAAATGTCATGAAAACGCTCCTTTCTGCTGAGTTATCGGGGAGAGATTATATCATCAGAAATAAGGTTTGTCAAATGATATTTTTGTGAAGGGATGAAAGATGAACATAAAAACTCCCGAAAGCCGGAAAGAACCTTCGGGAGTTGATTGTTTAATAAATGCTCAGTATCATATAGATAAATCCTGCTGCCAGCATATCTACAGGAAGACCTCGGAAAGCCTTTCCGGTGCGGGCAAATTTTAAGGTCTGTTTTACAGAAAGGAACAGAATAACAGGAACAATGATGATCCATAAGGTTCCGGGAAGACCGCCGAAGCTTTCCACTGTAAAGGGGTGGAACAGGATAAAGGCGGGAATCGCCGGAAACAGACTGTTCATTCCTTTGCAGTCCTTTTTCAGGATTCCGTTTGTAAATGCCAGTACAAGACCTGCTGCCAGGAAAGCAAAAATTGTCTGCTGGAAGGCCTTTGACTGGAAGGATGCTGTCAGGAGTGTGTTTCCGAAAATACTTCCGGTTCCCATGAATTCACGGAAAATGGCAAGCAGGATCCACAGTCCCCAGGCAATGGCTGACTCCCAGAGGAGTTCGCCGTATTCAGCCTCTGTATTTCCTGAGAGAGCGTGTCTGGCGCACAGAAGGCCTACAAGAAATACCATGATCCAAAGCTCTGTTGTAAGTGCAGTTCCCAGAACCGCAAAGCCCACCAGAAAGGCTGAGGCGCAGACAGAGCCGGAGGCAATATATACACAGAGCTGAAGGCTCCATGCAGGAACAGCTTTTTCCAGGAGATTTTTCAGCAACTCTGCAAACACAGAGGTAAAAATCACCAGGATTCCGGCTGCAAAGGCTTCCTTCATTCCTGCGGAAAAAAGAATGATTCCCAGGGCAAAGGCTTCTGCCGGATATCTTAATTTCATAGTGATTCCTCCGTTTTCTTATTTAACTGTCTGTAAGAAGTTATATGCGTCGTTGATTCCGTTTACTGCTGCGGTAGAAGATTTGGTAGCGCCGGAAACAGCGTCGATCTGTGTTCCTTCTGCTGATGCCGGAGCCTCTTCTTCTGCAGGAGCTTCAGTTGCCTCAGGCTCTGCCACCTCGATTCCGGAAGCCTGCTCCAGACACTGAGTTGCCAGATCGATAAAGCCGTTTACAGAGATACTTACGCCTGTTACAGCGTCAGTTTTGCCTTCTGCGTCAGTGGTAAGGAAGGAAAGTGACTGATTTTCAATGAGAGCTTTGGCAAGAGCTTCAGCCTGGGCTTTCCATGTGGGGCCGTCCTCAGTCATTGTGTATTCGCCGTTTTCGGACATGATACTCTTTTTGGAACCGTCTTCTGTTACTGCATCCCAGTTTGCTTCTGTGATTTTGCCGTCTTTTACAGTAAGGGTAACAACTTCAGTAAAGCCGTTGGAATCCGGTTCAGATGTTTTTGCTTCATAAGTTCCGTCAGTGAGCTCTGCTCCTGCAAATGGATCCTCCTGCGCCGGCTCAAGTCCTGCAGCCTGTTCCATACACTGAGCAGCCAGATCAATAAAGCTGCTTACAGAAATACTTACACCGGATACCGCATCAGTTTTGCCTTCTGCGTCAGTGGTAAGGAAGGACAGGGACTGGTTTTCGATCAGAGCTTTTGCCAGAGATTCAGACTGCTCTTTCCATGTAGGACCGTCTTCGGTCATAGTATACTCGCCATTTTCAGACATGATACTTTTTTTGGAACCGTCCTCTGTTACAGCGTCCCAGTTGACTTCTGTGATTTTGCCGTCTTTTACAGTAAGGGAAACAACATCAATAAAGCCGTTGGAATCCGGTTCAGATGTTTTTGCTTCGTAGGTTCCGTCTGTAAATTCTGCTCCTTCAAGACCTGACAGATCTGTTTCCGGTTTTGCAGCTTCAGCTTCTGAGCTGCTGTCCTGGGAACCGGCAGAAACGTCCATTCCCGGAAGGAAAACAGGTGCTTCTGCGCCTTTGAACTGGTCAAGGAACTCAGGTTCTGTGATCTTGGAACCAAGTCCGTCAGTTTCTGACTGTTCCACAACCTTAACTTCTGTGATCTTGGATGCAGAGCTGTCAAAAGCCACGTCCATAACAATATCGCCTACATAACCCTTTGTGCGGACAGTTACCAGATAGCCGTCAGCTGTTTTTCCGGCTTTTTCAATATTTTCTGCACCGCTTACATCAAATTCTTCCAGAGTTTCTGAACTTTCACCGGAAGCGTCTCCGCCTGCGCTGAGAGCAAGAGATTTTGAGCCGATGATCACACCGAAAGACAGTGCGGTCACTACAACCAGTGCCAGAATTCCTTTTACTTCTTTATTTTTCATGATTTTTCCTCCAAATTAAGCTTTTTTTACTCCGTATACATGTTTTTTATAGAGAAGAGACAATGCGCCGCCAAGACAGTTGGCTGTCAGGATTCCGAAGCAGATTCCCTCCGGATAAAAACTGAAGATACGGATGGCTGCGGTGATGATTCCCGCTGTGACTGCGTATAGCAGCCGCCCTCTTCTTGTGGCAAAGGCATAATCTGTAAGCATGTAGCATGCGCCGAGGATGAGACCGCCGCCAAAAAGGTTCAGGAGAATATCTCCGGTAAATAATCCTGCCGGTCCGAATATAAAGGTCAGGATCACTACAGTCGCAATATAAGTAAGAGCAGCTTCTGCATTTACGATTCCCATAAAACACATATAGCCGAATCCCACAAGAAGCAGCAGCTTGCTTGTTTCTCCAAGGGCTCCCGGGGTTTCTCCAAGGAACATCTGAAGATAGCTGTAGCCTGCCTCGCCGCCATTTTTTACTGTTCCCAGAACTGTGGCGGAAGAAACCGCGTCAAAACCTGCAGCTGCCAGTGTCCGGGGAGCAACATACTGCATAACGGCTCCCGGCCATACCACCATGGTAAAGAGGCGGCCCATAAGCGCCGGATTGGCAAAGTTGCAGCCGATGCCGCCGAACATCTGCTTTACAACAAGAATACTGAAGATCCCGGAAGCGGCAACCACCCACAGAGGAACAGTAACCGGCATATTGAAAGCCAGAAGGATTCCGGTGACAACAGCGCTGAAATCATTGGCAGTTACTGGTTTTTTTGTGATCTTCTGCCAGAAATACTCAGTGAGAACACAGACTGTAACAGAAAAACCGGTGATATACAGTGAGCGGATCCCGAAAAAGTAAATGGAACCCAGAAGAGCCGGCATCAGAGAAATTGCAACATGGAGCATAATATTCCGTGTTGTATTAGCTGTGCGGATATGAGGTCCGGTTAAAGTTTGTACCTGATTCATGATTTTTTCACCGCCCTTTCTCTGATTCGCTGTTTTACAATATCTCTGGCTGTGCGGGTACGCACGGAAAGCTCACGTCTTGCAGGGCAGATATAGGAACAGCAGCCGCAGGCAATACATTCACTTGCATAAAGCTTTTCACAGAGATCATAGTCTTCGTCAAGAAGAGCAAATTCAATCTTATATGGAACAAGTCCTGCAGGGCACACGCTTTCGCAGCCGGAACAGCGGATGCAGGGCTGTTCTTCAAATCCCGGTTCCGGAAGGATCAGGATTCCGGAGGTGTTTTTAGTAACATGGAAAAGCTCTGTTTCTCCATTCCAGTTATTTGCCACACAGGGACCGGTCATGGGACCGCCGGCGATCACGCGGTTTTCGGAAACGGTAACTCCGCCGCAAAGCTGAATCAGCTCTTTTGCTGAGGTTCCCACAGGAACAAGGAAATTTCCGGGATTTTTTACCGCGCCGGTTACAGTGACGATTCTCTCAGTAAGAGGAAGACCTCCAAGAAGCATATCAGCCGCTGCTTTGGCAGTGCTTACATTGGAAACGATCACTGCTGAATCAGCCGGAAGACCTCCCATGGGAACTTCACGCCCAAGAACTGCCTGAATCAGCTGACGTTCGCCTCCCTGTGGATATTTTGTAGGAAGAACCTTGATCTCTATGTTTTCTTCCTGACCCATCAGACCGGAAGCTGTCATTTCAGCCAGAATTTTGTTAAGATTTTCTGCAGCCAGAGGCTTGTTGTCTTCCAGGCACACATAAGCCTTTGATGCGCCGCTTGCCTTGAGAAGAAGGCGTACACCGTTTAAAAGCGCCCAACCGTTTTCCAGCATAAGACGGTAATCACAGGTGAGGAAGGGCTCACATTCCGCGCCGTTGATCAGAAGATCCGTGATTGTTTTGTCAGTTTCGTATTTTTTATGGGTGGGAAAGCCTGCGCCGCCCATTCCGGTAAGACCGCCGTCACGGATTCCTGTCAGAATTTCCTGGCTGGAGATTTTGCTGATATCAGCAGCCCCATTATAATAGGAAAGTTCTTTGTTTACTTCCGGATCAGCATCTTTCTGTACAATACATGCCATGATGCTGCGGCCCTGTTCCTGAACCTCTTTTATTTCAAGAACTTTACCACTTACACTGGCGTGAAGGGGAGCGGCCATGAACGCTTCTGGCTTTCCGATCAGCTGGCCTTTTTTTATATGATCTCCGGGACTGACAAGAAAGCTGCATTTTCCTCCAAAGGACTGCTCTGAAAGGATCGTAACAGTTTCCGGACAGTAAGGCTGTACAGCGGAATCCATGGAAAGAGCTTTGTCAAAGCCGTCCGTAGGATGTACGCCGCCGGGGAATACAGATTTTTTTCGTTTCTGCATGTCCTGACCTCCTTTACTTATTTTGTGGTTCATTATTGTTAAATAGTTCACATTCTGAGTCAGCATACCATATGAATAGGAATTACGCAATAAGGATTTCGCAAAATTTCTTGTAAAAAACTGCCTTTTGGAATTTACTATGTGCAGTCTTTTGTGATAAGATGCATAATAAAACATAAAAATAAAATTCAGCATCAGATGAATGGAATATATCTTATTTTTTGAACAAAGGAGGCAGACAGAGGTGAAGGCAGCAGGCTGTGATTATTGTGCAAATTATGTTTATGATGATGAGACAGGAACCTACTACTGTGATGTGAATCTGGATGAAGATGAATACTACCGGTTTCTTACAGGAAATATGAAGGAATGTCCTTATTACCGCAACGGGGATGAATACAGAGTTGTACGTCATCAGATGTGAAGATCAGGGGAAAACCAAAGCAAAAGAGAATGGAGATTTTTAAATGGTAACAATGGAACTGGATAATTTCAGCCTGGAACAGATCTGTGATTCCGGACAGTGTTTTCGCATGAAAAAAACAGGGGAGTATACTTATTCTCTGGTGGCAGGGAATCAGTACCTGGAGGTTTCTCAGAATGGAAGTATTGTGGATTTTAACTGCAGCGATACAGAACTGATCTGTTTCTGGGTTCCTTATTTTGACCTGGATGCAGATTACGGCGCTTATATAGAGAGGATAAATCCACGGGATCAATATTTAAGCAAGGCCGCGGTTCATGGAAGCGGAATCAGGATACTTCAGCAGGATCTGTGGGAAATGATCGTTACGTTTCTGATCTCTCAGCAGAATAATATTTCCCGGATCAGAGGATGCGTTGAGAGGCTGTGCGCCCGATACGGAGAAAAGCGCATTTCGGGAAACGGGGTGGAATATTACGGTTTTCCCGGCCCTGAGATTCTGGCGGAGGCCACAGAACAGGAACTGAGAGAGCTGGGACTTGGATATCGCGCAAGGTATATTGCGGAGACGGCCCGCACCATTGTACAGGGAGAAATTTCACTGGAAAAAATCTACAGGATGCGTTATTATAATCGTGCAAAGAATGAGCTGATGAAACTCTGTGGTGTGGGAGAAAAGGTGGCGGACTGCATCTGTCTTTTTGCCCTGCATCACATGGATGCTTTTCCTGTGGATACACATATCAGGCAGGTTCTGGATGAGCATTATAAGAGAGGATTTCCAAACCGCAGATATCACGGGATCAGAGGCATTATGCAGCAGTATATTTTTTATTATGAACTGACAGAAGGGAGAAACTAATATGAATTTCCAGTTTGCGCACTATAATTATAATGTGATCGATCTTGACAAATCTATCCGGTTTTATGAGGAGGCTCTTGGACTGAAAGAAATCAGACGCAAAGAGGCTGAGGACGGAAGCTTTATCCTTGTTTATCTTGGAGACGGAGCCACAGGATTTGAGCTGGAGCTTACATGGCTTCGTGACTGGGAGAAAGATCACTATAATCTGGGAGATAATGAGATCCATCTTGCATTTACAGTGGATAACATGGAGGAAGCCCATAAGAAACATCAGGAAATGGGCTGTATCTGTTTCGAGAATCCTGCCATGGGAATTTATTTTATCAATGATCCGGACGGATACTGGCTGGAGATTGTTCCGGCAAAATAATACAGAAAAACAGGCAGCCTGCATAACAGCGGACTGCCTGTCGGTTTTTTCAGACCTTTTCTTTTCGGTCGCTGCGCCCCACAAGATAATCAAGGCTGATATTATAATAATCCGCCAGGCGGATAAGCATTTCCACAGGAATATCTCTGGAGCCTGTTTCATAATGTGAATAAGATCGCTGACTGATATGGAGAATTTCGCCGATCTGCTTCTGAGACAGATCAGAATCTATACGCAAATCCTGAATTCGCTGAAATTTCATGCAAATACCTCCTTTTGCAAAAAGTATAGGTCGGAACTCTCCGTGCTATTCAGATTTGGAACGAAATGGACTATACAGAAAAAAAGGCAGAATTGTGGGAAAGTATGCGGATGTCCGGTAAGACAATGAAAAGGATGGAAAATACAAAGCTTCAGAATCATAAGAATTGTATTTTGGATAAGATTTGATTATAATAGGCACAAAGATTTTATTTTGAGGGAGGTATGAAAATGGAATATGCAGTTTCGGTTATAAAAAATGTTCTGGGAGCCCTTTATCAGACCGGCGGCGCTTCTCTGATCATTGCAGCGCTGTTTATGAGCGTATATATGAGAATAAAGAAAAAAGGAACAGGGGCAGTGATTCAGGCATGGATCAGTGAGTTTCGCAGCAGCAGTCAGTTTCGAAGAGAATTTCTTCTGGTGTTTTATGTGTGTATGATGCTGTTCAGAACCCTGCTGTGCAGACCGATCTGGGGAAATCCCCTGGACAGCGTTATGGGAATCTGGGGTATTCATAAGCCGGATGGGACAATTTACACAGAAAATATTGAGAATCTGATTCTTTTTATCCCGTTTATGATTCTTTTATACTGGGCGGAGGAAAAAAAGACAGACAGACGAAAAATGCCTGTACAGAGCGTTCTTCTGAAAAGCCTGTGGCTCAGCTTTATTGTTTCTCTTTTTATCGAAGGATGTCAGCTGTTTCTGAAGATCGGAACCTTCCAGCTGACAGATCTTGTGTTCAACAGTGTGGGAGGACTTCTGGGAGGCCTGATCTACTGGGGCTTTGACCGCAGCCGCAAATATATTTCGGAAAATGTGAAAAAAATAGGAGGCTGGGATGTTGAGCCCTGGAAAGCTCCGGAAACTGAGACAGCTGAAAGTATCTCTTCTGTGTCAGGAACAGCAGCCGAAATCTCAGAAGAACAGCCAAAAGAAGAAAAAAGCAGTGTGGATTATGAAAGTATTGAGCTTCTGGTCCGTCAGGCAGGACAAAAGCTTTATCAGGCCAGGCCAACCCGGGAAAATATTCACAAAAAAGAAGGCCTTGCCAATTTCTGTACGGATTTTGACACAGCGATCCAGAAATTTCTGATTGAGGAACTGGAAAAGCTTCTTCCCGGAGCTGCGTTTTTCGGCGAGGAGGATACAGAGGGCAATCAGGGAGCAAAGGCCTGTGGAGAGTATACCTTTTATATTGATCCCATAGATGGAACAACAAACTTTATGTTTGGCTATCATCATAGCTGTGTCTCTGTGGGACTGGCTCATCAGGGAAGGATGATCGCAGGATTTGTATATAATCCCTATGTGGATGAAATGTATAAGGGAATCCGTGGTCAGGGAAGCTGGCTGAACGGACAGAAGCTTGAAATGGAAAATATTTCTGTTGGGGAAGGGATTGTGGCTTTTGGATGCGCAAGATATAATGAGGACGGAGCGGACAGCTTTTTCCGTGCAGTAAAGGAACTGTATATGAAGAGCCTCAGCATCAGAAACGGAGGCTCGGCAGCCCTTGATCTTTGCAGGATCGCATCCGGAAGCAATGCGGTATATCTGGAAATGAAGCTTCAGCCGTATGATTTTGCGGCAGCGTCCCTGATCGTTGCGGAAGCAGGAGGCGTCATCAGCCAGTTTGACGGAGCTGCGGTTACTCTGGACGGTCCGTGTTCTGTTGTGGCAGGCGCCGCAAAAGCCTGTGAGGAGACAAGGGAGATCATAAAAAGCTGCAGATAAAAGAATTTGACAGGATATGGTGAATGAATGGTGAAAATACATAAAATCCTTACCGGGCTTGCCCTTTGGGGAATTATCAGTGCAGGTACGGTACTGTGTCCGGTTTGGGCCGGCGCAAAAACAGAAAAATATACAAATACAGATTTTGCAATGAATACAGTAGTTTCTGAAACCCTGTATACAACAGGAAAAAATCTGAATCCGTCAGTGGGAGAGCTTCTGAAAAATACAGAAGAAAATCTTCTTTCCTGGACGGAGGAAGACTCCCAGATCGCAGCTCTGAATGCGGCACAGGGGAAAACTCTGGAAGTTTCTGACGAGCTTGCAGGATATCTGGAAAAAATACAGCAGCTTTCCGTGGATTCGGAGGGAGCTTTTGATCCTACTATCGGAAAAATCATTCGACTGTGGGATATCGGGGGAGAAAACGCCGGCATACCTGCTCAGGAGGAGCTGGATAAGCTGCTGAAGGAAACCGGTTATGAAAAACTTGAGCTTGATGGAAATAAAGTGACCTTAAAAGACGGGGCAACGCTGGATCTGGGAGCAGCAGGAAAGGGAATCGGATGTGACCTTGTGATGGATCTGCTGAAAAATGAGAAAGAGGTTTCCGGTATGATCCTGAATCTGGGAGGCAGCAGCGTAATGGCATACGGAGAAAAACCGGATCAGTCTGACTGGAGGGTTGCAGTAAAAGATCCAAGAGACACGGAAGGAGAGTATCTGGGAGCCATCACTTTAAAAGGGGGAGAATTTCTTTCCACCTCAGGCGATTATGAAAGATACTTTATGGAGAATGGAAAAAGATATCACCACATTCTGGATCCGGAAACCGGTTATCCGGTGTGGAATGGGCTGACAGCAGTGACCGTAGTCTGCGACAGCGGAATTATGGCAGACGGTCTTTCCACTGCCTGCTTTGTGCTGGGAAAAGAAAAAGCCCTTCCTCTTCTGGAAAAATACGGGGCAGATGCGCTTTTTGCAGATGAGAACCACAAGGTGTATCTTACAG
>NZ_HF999114.1:0-13618 GCF_000433815.1 Blautia sp. CAG:257 | reverse complement strand
GAAGAGCGTTTTGAGCTGATGAAGGATACCTATAAGGTACAGAAATAAAATATTGGACAATGTAAGGGAAGTGACTTAAAGATGAATTCTTTTTGTCACTTCTTTTGTCAGGATACCGATCAGAAGACCGGTGACCACGCCGGAGATCAGAAGTACAGGCGCGTAATAAAGAAGACTGGTGTTTTCCACGATCAGGGCAGCTACCATCAGCTGACCGATATTGTGGGACACGCCTCCTGCCACGCTGATGCCGAGAATGCTGAAGCCGGAGCTTTTTTTCATAAGAGTCATGACAAAGAGGCTTAAAGCTGCTCCTGCCAGACTGTAGATAATGGTGAACATATTTCCGAAAAGAAAACCGATCACAACGATGCGCACTGCAGATACCACAGCGGCTTCTTTCCAGGTATAGGTTTCAAGGATAAAGAGAACGGCAAGATTTGCCAGCCCCAGCTTGATTCCGGGGATTCCCGCAAAAAACGGGAACAGGGACTCCACATAGCCGAAAATGATGGCTACAGCGGCAAACAGTCCGAGATATGCAGTTTTTTTATTGTTCATAGCTTATACTGCCGTGTCAAATTCCGGAGAAGCTTCTTCGGAGCCAGCGGCTTTTACTCCTTCTATTACAACTTTATTGGGAAGGCACACAATGGTCCCGCCTGAGTTTCCTACAGCTTTCTGGCTGATGCAGAGATGGTCGGGACAGTCTGCCTCTGTCATTTTGATTTTTCCATTTTTGATTTCGCAGACATTTGTATCGCCAATGGCGATCACCTGGTCCTTTGCAAGGGAATAGGTTCCGTATTCCAGACCGTTTACAGTGATACGGACAGAACCGTAGTCGCCTTTACGCATCAGGAACATGCCGCCCCAGAGGGCAAGCGCAGTAATCAGGATTGCTGCGATCATGATCAGATCTTTTTTTTTCAATTCAGAATCCTCTTTCTTTATCATCATTGGTTAAAGTGGTTTCCGGTTCGGAGCAGGATAAATCCTGCAGTTTGGTGTTTATCATAGCATAAGGCACAAAATATGACAAGCCCTGAAGTTAGATGATAAAAACACAGCGCGGATTACGGGAAAAAGGAGAGGGTTTCCTGTGTCTGCAGCTATGAAGGGGTAATATCAGGGGCTGCGCTGTCACCGGAGGTGATCGGGAATGCATTTTGATTAGGTTGCTGTAAACGGAATGAACAGCAACAATATTCAGGGACTGCGGGCAAAAAATTCATTGTTTTCCATGTGAGAAAGTGATAGAATAGAATAGATTAATTGTATTAACCTAATTACGGAGGATTCCGTAAAGAAGATTTTATATAAAATAAAGACAAACAGGAGTATATTATGAACGTGTTTTCAAAAGTATTCGGGACGCACAGCCAGCGTGAGGTAAAACGTATCATGCCGCTGGTAGAAAAAACAGAGGCTCTGCGCCCGGAGATGCAGAAATTAACTGATGAAGAACTGAGAGACAAAACAAGAGAGTATAAAAGACGCCTGGAGGAAGGGGCGACCATCGACGATCTTCTTCCGGAGGCTTTTGCCACAGTGCGCGAGGCAGCCAAGCGTGTTCTTGGAATGGAGCATTACCGTGTCCAGATCATCGGCGGTATCATCCTTCATCAGGGACGAATCGCGGAAATGAAAACCGGTGAAGGTAAAACACTCGTATCTACACTTCCGGCATATCTGAATGCTCTGGAGGGCAAGGGAGTGCATATTGTTACTGTCAATGACTATCTTGCAAAGCGAGATGCAGAGTGGATGGGTAAGGTTCACGAGTTCCTTGGTCTGACTGTAGGCGTTGTACTGAACGACATGAAGCCGGAGGAGCGCCGGGCTGCCTATGGCTGTGACATTACCTATGTGACAAATAACGAGCTTGGTTTTGATTACCTTCGTGACAACATGGTTATTTATAAGGAACAGCTTGTACAGAGAGATCTGCATTACTGTATCATCGATGAGGTTGACTCTGTTCTCATTGACGAGGCCCGTACTCCTCTGATCATTTCCGGCCAGAGCGGAAAATCCACCAAGCTTTACGAAGTGTGCGATATTCTTGCGAAGCAGCTGGAACGCGGTGAGGCAAGCCATGAGATGACAAAGATGGCAGCCATCATGGGTGAAGAGGTTGTTGAGACAGGAGATTTTGTTGTAAATGAAAAGGACAAGATCGTCAACCTGACTGAGCGCGGTGTGAAAAAGGTTGAGAAATTCTTTAATATTGAAAACCTTGC
Source organism: Blautia sp. CAG:257 (assembly GCF_000433815.1). Taxonomy (NCBI): domain Bacteria; kingdom Bacillati; phylum Bacillota; class Clostridia; order Lachnospirales; family Lachnospiraceae; genus Blautia; species Blautia sp. CAG:257. The sequence goes on along the minus strand of NZ_HF999114.1, from coordinate 11,375 downwards.
TGATCCGGAAAATCTGGAGATCCAGCACAATGTTATTCTGGCTCTCCGCGCCCACAACCTGATGCACAGGGATCAGGATTATGTGGTAAAAGACGATGAGATCCTGATCGTTGATGAATTTACCGGACGTATCATGCCGGGCCGCCGCTATTCTGACGGACTTCATCAGGCTATTGAGGCCAAGGAGCATGTAAAGGTAAAACGTGAGAGCAAAACTCTTGCAACCATTACTTTCCAGAACTTCTTTAACAAATATACCAAAAAAGGCGGTATGACAGGTACTGCGCTTACTGAGGAAAAAGAGTTCCGTGATATTTACGGAATGGACGTTGTTGAGATCCCTACCAACAAACCGGTACAGCGTAAAGACCTGGAAGACGCTGTTTATATGACAAAAAAAGAGAAATTCAATGCGGTTGTTGAGGCTGTCAAGGAGGCCCATGCAAAACAGCAGCCGGTTCTTGTAGGTACGATTACTATTGAGACTTCTGAACTTCTCAGCAGAATGCTGCGCCGTGAAGGAATCCAGCACAGCGTGCTGAATGCCAAATTCCATGAGCAGGAGGCAGAGATCGTTGCTCAGGCCGGACAGGCAGGAGCGGTAACCATTGCTACCAACATGGCAGGCCGTGGTACAGATATTAAGCTGGATGATGTGTCAAGAGAGGCCGGCGGTCTGAAGATCATCGGTACTGAGCGTCATGAATCCAGACGTATTGACAACCAGCTGCGAGGACGTTCCGGCCGTCAGGGAGACCCGGGCGAATCCCGTTTCTACATTTCCCTGGAAGATGATCTGATGCGTCTTTTCGGTTCCGAGCGTCTGATGAAAATCTTTACCTCACTTGGCGTTGCAGAGAACGAGCAGATTGAACACAAAATGCTTTCCAATGCTATTCAGAAGGCACAGGAAAAGATTGAGTTCAACAACTTTGGTATCCGTAAAAATCTTCTTGACTATGACCAGGTAAATAATGAGCAGCGTGAGATTATTTACAAAGAGCGCCGTCAGGTACTGGACGGAGAGAATATGCGTGATTCCATCTATAAGATGATCACAGATATTGTGGACAATACTGTGGACAGATGCTTCTCAGATGATGTGGACGCGGTAGAATGGAACCTGGATGAATTTAACTCCATTCTTCTTCCGATCATTCCGATCCAGGCTCTTACTCAGGAAAAAGTAAAGGGCAAGAAGAAAAATGAGATGAAGCATATTGTCAAGGAAGAAGCTGTGAAGCTTTATGAGGCAAAGGAATCTGAGTTCCCGGAACCGGAGCAGCTTCGTGAGCTTGAGCGAGTGGTTCTTCTGAAATCCATTGACAGTAAGTGGATGGATCATATTGACGACATGGAAATCCTCCGTCAGGGCATCGGCCTTGTAGGATACGGACAGAGAGATCCGGTTGTTGAGTATAAGATGAGCGCTTACGATATGTTCAATGAAATGACAAACAGCATTCAGGAGGATACAGTCCGCATGCTGTATCATGTTCATGTTGAACAGAAGATCGAGCGTGAGCAGGTGGCAAAAGTAACCGGAACAAATAAAGATGATTCCAGCGCCCGCAAGCCTGTTCAGAGAAAAGAGGACAAGGTTTATCCTAATGATCCGTGTCCCTGCGGAAGCGGCAAAAAATACAAACAGTGCTGTGGACGTAAGGCAATGAAAGCATAAGAACAGAAGGGCTGTCAGAAATTCACTGAAAAAGAGAATCTGGCAGCCCTCTTTTGTTTTTCAGGGACTGAAGGAGTTTGAGTCGGACTTGTCCGCTTTGCTTATGACAGGAGATTTGATATTATGATAAAAATTGACTTGATTACCGGCTTTTTGGGAGCGGGAAAAACAACTTTTATAAAAAAGTACGCCTCCTATCTTTTAAAACAGGGACAGAACATCGGAATCATAGAAAATGATTTTGGTGCAGTGAATGTGGATATGATGCTTTTAAAGGAACTGGAAGGAGAAAACTGTGAGCTGGAAATGATCGCAGGAGGATGTGACAGAGAGACACACAGAAGAAGATTTAAAACAAAACTGATTGCCATGGGAATGTGCGGATATGACAGGGTGATCGTTGAGCCTTCCGGGATCTTTGACGTAGATGAGTTTTTTGATACACTTTATGAGGAGCCGCTGGATCGCTGGTATGAGATTGGGAATGTGATCGCAGTGGTAGATGGGGGACTGGAAGAAAAGCTTTCGGATCAGGCAGAATATCTGCTGGCATCAGAGGCGGCGTCCGCAGGCTGTGTGGTTTTGAGCAGGTGCGATGAGGTTTCAGAAGAACAAAAAAGAGCAGTGACAGAGCATCTGGAGAGGGCAATAGAAAATGTCCGCTGCAGACGAACATTTGAGGAACAGATTTTTTCAAAAGACTGGGAAAAACTGACCGATCAGGATTATGACCGACTGCTGAAGTGCGGATACCGCTCCACAGCCTACGAAAAAAAGCACTTTTCAGAGGAAAAATTTACTTCTCTTTATTTTATGAATCTTGCATTTCCTGCAGAAGAGCTGGCCTGCAGGTCAGAAAAGATCATGGCTGATCCGGACTGCGGATCTGTTTTTCGAATCAAAGGATTTGGCAAAAACAGGGAGGGACAGTGGATGGAAGTGAATGCTGCCCGTGGAAAAGCCATTCTCCGGCCGATAAGTGAAGGTCAGGAAGTTCTGATCGTTATCGGTGAAAAACCTGTAAAGGAAAAAATCGAAGTATATTTTGCAGAATGAGAGTTCATAGACACGTGTTTTTATGAATGACAGTTAAATTTTTTGCTTTTTACTTAACATCTGTTCAGTTGTGAGAAGATGTTCCCTCTGCTATGATAAAAGCAGCAGAGGCCGATGCGAAAAAAGCAAAGGAGAGCATTTATGAGAATAGGTGAAGTTATCAGAACATACAGAAAAAACAGAAATCTGACTCAGGAGGAAATGGCGAGACGCCTTGGCGTTACTGCTCCGGCGGTAAATAAATGGGAGAATAATGTTTCTCTGCCGGATATTACGCTTCTTGCTCCAATTGCAAGGGTGCTGGAGACAACGCCGGATACGCTGCTGTCTTTCCGGGAGGAGCTTACACAGGAAGAGGTTAATGCAATCGTTCAGGAGGCGGACGGAAAATTTCAAAAGGTAAGTTTTGAGGAAGCTTTTGATTTTTGCAGGAAAAAGATCTGTCAGTATCCCGGATGTAGCAGGCTGATCCTTCACCTTGCCATGGTACTGGACGGCTGGAGGATCCTGAAGGGAATCCCGGATTCGGAAAAAATGAAAGAATACGACCGGGAGCTCCTGGGATGGTATAAGCAGGCGCTGGAAAGTGAAGATTCAGAAATCCGAGAACGGGCGGCTGATGCACTGTTCAGTTATTATTACCGTAATGAGGATTATGAGAAAGCAGAAGCCTGTCTGAAATATTTTTCCCGGATGGACCCGGTGAAAAAAATCCATAAGGCACAGCTCTGTGAAATAAAGGGAGACCGAAACAGTGCCTTTAAAGAATATGAAGAACTGCTTTTTCAGACAAATAACGTAGCGGAAATGACTCTGGGCGGTATATTTATGCTGGCAGAAAAGCAGGGGGATCTTCAGAAAGCCAGAATGATCACAGAAAAAATGACAGGGCTTGCAGAGCTTTTTGAAACCGGAGAATATCATAAGATTTCTGCGCAGATGCAGATTTCCCTTATGGAAAAAGACAGAGAAAAAGTCAGAGATTGTATGAAAAAATTAATAGATGCCGTAGAGGAACTGGATGCATACAGAAATTCGGCGTTGTATGAACATATGGAATTTAAGGAGCTGAGTCCGGAATTTGCAGACCAGATGAAAGCTACTTTATCCGAAAGCTTCCGAAAGGATCCGGTATACGGCTTCGTATTTGAGGAGGAATAACCGTGGGAAAACACACAAAAATTTTATTTACAGATCTGGATGGTACGCTTTTAAATGATCAGAAGGAAGTAACTGCAGGAAATCAGGCTGCTATTGACTGGGCACTGGAACAGGGGCATAAGATTGTGGTAACAACAGGAAGACCCCTTGCCAGCGGCGTTCATATTGCAGAACGGATCGGACTTACCAGAGAAGGCTGTTATGTGACCGCATTTAACGGCGGTCAGATTTATGATCCTTTTCATAAAAAGACCATTTACGGAAAAACAATTTCAACAGAAGTGGCAAAGCCTTTATTTCAGGAAGCATTGAACAGAGGACTTCATGTGCAGTCCTATTCTGATACCAGTGTGCTCGCAATGGAGGATCGCCCGGAGCTGCATTATTATATAGACAGATCCACCGTTCCTTACGAGATCGTGCCGGATGTGGATGCGGCATTTCCTTTTGATCCATACAAGATCCTTCTGGTAGGGCTGGACAATCGCTCGGAACTGGAAAAATACCAGAGAGAATGTGTGGACCCGCTGAAGGGAACGGTGCGAAGCTTTTTTTCTACAGAGTATTATCTGGAGGTGGCACCAGAGGGTGTATCAAAAGGATTTGCAGTAAAATGGATGTGTGATCATCTGGGTATCCCGCTGGAAAATTCTGTGGCTGCCGGGGATGCTCCTAATGATGTGGAAATGCTCCAGGCGGCCCATGTGGGAGCAGTTATGTGCAACGCCTATGAAGGTATGGCTGAGCATGGCAATTATGTGACTGAACGGGATAATAACCATGACGGAGTTGCAGAAATTATTGAACATTTTCTGCTGAACGCATAAGGAGATTTTGAACAGGAGGAAAATATGGATCTGAAAACCCTGAAATCTGTTCTGGAAATAGGAGAGACTATTGCAGTAGAATTTAAACGATGTGGAAATGGAATTGAATCAGATACATATGAAAGTGTCTGTTCTTTTCTTAACCGATTTGGTGGAGATATTTTTCTGGGGGTACTGGATGACGGAACTGTTTGCGGTATCTCGCAAAATGCAGCTCAGGATATGATAAAAAATTTTATCAGTGTGATTGGAAATCCGTCGATGTTTTCTCCGACAGTGTATTTGTCGCCGGAAATATTGCAGGATGAGGTGGGTAATACGATTATCCATGTTCATGTTCCGCCAAGCGCCGAGGTGCATAGCTATAAAAAGATTATTTATGACAGAGTGGAAGATGCTGATGTGAAAGTAACAGCCACAGGTGCAATAGCGCAGATGTATATCCGTAAACAGAATGTTTTTACTGAAAAGAAAATTCTCCCGTATGCAAATTTGACAGATTTAAGGCTTGATCTGCTTCCGAAAATACGTTTGATGGCAAAAATCATGCGGGCGGCAATCATCCATGGGTATCAATGAGTGATATGGAATTGCTGAAAAGCGCAGGACTATATGGACGTGATATGGTAACGGGGGAAGAAGGATTTAATCTTGCGGCAATTATGTTATGGGAAAGGATGATGTGATATTAAATATATCTCCGGCTTATGTGACAGATGCAATTGTACGTAAAGTGAATAAAGATCGTTACGATGACAGAGAAATTATTAAAACGAATCTGATAGAGAGTTATGAACAATTGCTGGAATTTGGAAAAAAGCATCTTCCGGATAAATTTTTTCTTGAAGATACGGTTAATATAAGTCTCAGGAATATTATTATCCGTGAAGCGGCTGCAAATACTCTGATGCATCGAGAATATTCCAGCACCTATACAGCAAAATTTGTTATTGAAAAGGACTGCATGTATGTAGAAAATGCGAACAGAGCTGTTAAGGCTAGATATATTACAGTAGATAATCTGGAACCGAATCCGAAAAATCCTTTAATTGCTGCTTTCTTCCGAAATATAGGATATGCAGAACAGCTTGGCTCAGGAGTAAGAAATTTGTTTAAATATTCAACTCTGTATTCAGGAAAACAGCCGGAGTTTAAAGAAGGTGATGTATTCCGGATAATTGTTCCACTGGATGAAGCTTATTCGTTTGATATTGCCGCAAAGCAAAGAAATGCCGATAAAGTGTCAGAGAGTGCCGATAAAGTGTCAGAGAGTGCCGATAAAACTGTTTATAAAGATTTTTTGATTCCGGATAAAAATGGAAAATCATCGATATCGATAGAGAAAGAAACATGGACGGATCAGGAAAAAATTCTTATGGCTTATCTTTGTGAATATGATAAAATTACGTCCGGAAAAGCAGGAGAATTGTTAGGCGTAAAACAAAGAAGAGCAAGAGCCATTTTAAAAGAAATGGCAGACCGAAATATTTTATCAAAACAGGGTGCTTACAGAAATACTGAATATATCCTGAAAAAAGGTGATGAGAGATATTAGCGAAAATCATGTATATATAGCCATTGATCTGAAGTCCTTTTACGCGTCTGTGGAATGCCGGGAGAGAGGACTGGATCCCATGAAAACAAATCTTGTGGTGGCAGACGCCAGCCGTACAGAAAAAACCATCTGTCTGGCAGTATCTCCATCCATGAAGGCATATGGTATCCCGGGCCGTCCCAGACTTTTTGAGGTGGTACAGAAAGTAAAAGAAGTCAATGCCAGAAGGAAAAAGCTTGCTCCAGGAGGAGAATTTTCCGGTTCTTCTTATATGGCAGAGGATCTGGAACGATATCCGGAGCTGGAGGTCAGTTATATTGCCGCCCCGCCCCGGATGGCTTTTTATATGGAATACAGCACCCGGATCGTGGACATTTATCTGAAATATATTGCAATGGAGGATATCCATATTTATTCCATTGACGAGGTCTTTATTGATGCCACACACTATCTGAAAAGCTACGGGCTTACTGCCAGAGAACTTGCCATGAAGATGATCCGTGACGTACTGCAGACAACCGGGATCACAGCAACGGCAGGGATCGGCACAAATCTTTATCTTTGCAAGATCGCCATGGACATTGTGGCAAAACATATCGAACCGGATGAGTACGGAGTACGGATCGCAGAGCTTGATGAAATGTCCTACCGGAGGCTTTTGTGGGATCATCAGCCGCTGACGGACTTCTGGCGTGTGGGAAAAGGCTATGAGAAAAAGCTGAAAGCAAACGGCATGTTTACCATGGGAGACATTGCCAGATGCTCTCTGGGAGGCCCGGGGGATTTTTATAATGAAGATCTTCTTTATGAGCTTTTTGGCATTAATGCAGAGCTTCTGATCGATCATGCCTGGGGATGGGAGCCCTGCACGATCGCAGATATCAAAGAATATAAGCCGTCCACCAACAGCATTGGATCCGGACAGGTACTGCCCTGTCCCTATACCTTTGAGCAGGCGCGCCTGGTGATCCGGGAAATGACGGATCTTCTTGTCCTTGATCTGGTGGATAAGCGGCTGGTCACAGATCAGCTGACGCTGACGGTGGGGTATGATATCGAAAATCTGACAGATGCCGGTCGGAAAAAGGATTATAAGGGTGAGATTAAGGTGGACCGCTATGGCAGAAAAATTCCCAGACATGCTCATGGAACAGTAAATCTGGACAGTCAGACTTCTTCTACAAAGAAGATCACCGATGCGGTGATGGGACTTTATGACCGGATCATGGACAAAAAGCTTCTGATCCGCCGGATGTATCTGGCTGCCAATAAGGTAGTGCCGGAAACCGCAGTAAAACAAAAGGAAACCTTTGAGCAGCTGGATCTTTTTACAGACTATGAAGCCCTGGAAAAGCAAAGGCAGAAAGAAAAGGAACTTCTGGAAAGAGAGCGTAAGATGCAGCAGGCCATGCTGGATATCAAGAAAAAATTTGGAAAGAACGCTATATTAAAGGGAATGAATCTGCAGGAAGGGGCTACTGCCAAAGACCGTAATTCCAGGATCGGAGGGCATAAAGCATAAATAAGATGAAAAATTATTTTGGAGAAAGTCATAAATATGATGATATCATCCATCTGCCCCATCATGTGTCAGATAAACGGCCGCAGATGCCTGTTCTGGACCGGGCGGCTCAGTTTGTGCCGTTTGCCGCGCTGACCGGCTACGGAGAGGCGGTAAAGGAAACGGCAAGGCTGACAGAACGCCGGATCCAGCCAGATGAGGAAGCTTTGGACATCCTGAACCGGCGTCTGGAATTTATCAAAGAGCATATCGGTGAGCATCTGGAGGTTTCCGTCTGCTTTTTCCGCCCGGATCCTCGCAAGGAGGGCGGCGCATATGTGACGGTAAGCGGAACTGTAAAAAAGCTGGATGAATTCCGCCATAGGCTGATCCTTACAGATGAGACAGAAATCCCTTTTGAGGATCTGTGGGAGATCGTATTTATGGATACCGCCCCTTGACCATAAAAGGAGGAAGGCGGTACAATAGGGTATAAATCACAATCGAAGGAGGAAATGGCAATGTTGGAGATTGGAACAAAGGCACCGGATTTTACGCTTCCGGATCAGAACGGTGACATGCATACACTGGAAGAATACAGAGGGAAAAAAGTTATCTTATATTTTTATCCCAGAGACAATACACCGGGGTGCACCAAGCAGGCCTGTGGTTTTGGAGAGCTTTATCCTCAGTTTACAGAAAAGGGTGCGGTTGTACTGGGAGTCAGCAAGGACAGTGTGGCCTCTCACAAAAAATTTGAGACAAAATACAACCTGCCTTTTACACTTCTTTCTGATACAGAGCTTACCTGTATTCAGGCGTATGATGTGTGGAAAGAAAAAACATGTACGGCAAAAAGACTATGGGTGTCGTGCGAACCACCTATCTGATCGATGAAAAGGGCATGATCGTTAAGGCATTTGGAAAGGTAAAGGCTGCAGAAAATCCGGCACAGATGCTGGGAGAGCTTTCTTAAATGAAGATCATCATATCACCTGCGAAAAAAATGAATGTGGATACGGATACCTATGGAGTGACAGGGCTTCCGGTATTTCTGGAGGACACAAAGATTCTGATGAAAGAGATCCAAAAGCTGAGTTTTTCCGATGCTCAGGCGTTATGGAAATGCAATGACAAGCTGGCTGAACTGAATTACGCACGTTTTCAGGAAATGGATCTGGAGAGGAACCTTACGCCGGCAGTGCTGACCTATGAAGGTCTCCAGTATCAGCATATGGCTCCTGAGGTTTTTTCAGAGGGAGCGCTTACATATATAGAAGAAAACCTCCGGATCCTGTCCGGATTTTACGGAGTCCTGAAGCCTTTTGACGGTGTGACGCCCTACCGTCTGGAAATGCAGGCAAAGCTGTCCGTACACGGAAAAAAAGACCTTTATGATTTCTGGGGAGAGCGGCTGTACCGGGAACTGACAGATGGAGATCATCTGATCCTGAATCTGGCATCGAAAGAGTATGCAAAGGCAGTAGAAAAATATCTGACGCCGGAGGACCGGTTCATCACAGTGGAATTTGGAGAGTGGAAAAACGGAAAAGTAAAGCAGAAAGCAACTCTGGCAAAAATGGCAAGAGGTGAGATGGTGCGTTTTATAGCAGAAAATCGCATTCAGGATCCGGAAGAGATCAAGGCCTTTCATGAATTGGGATTTTCCTGTGAAGAAACGCTGTCTGATGAGAAGAAATTCGTTTTTATTGCAGGATAATTCCCCAAAAAACAAATTACCCGTTTCATTTCATCTGCTTTTGATGTAAAATAAAGGCAGTATCGAATAAACAGTTGAAGGAGAGAAATCACTATGATCAATTGGAAAAACTTTGACAGTCTTGCTTCTTATAAGGAGATCGCTGATGTAGAACGTGTGAATCTTGCAGAAGCAATGACAGGTGCAAATGGAGCAGAGCGTGTAAAAAAATACAGTGTTCCTATGGCAGCAGGCATGGCTTATAATTATGCTGCCAAGCAGGTAGATGAAAATGTTCTGTCAGCTCTTGAGAAGCTTGCAGAGGAAGCACAGCTTACAGAGAAATACAAAGCCCTGTATAATGGTGAGGTCATTAATACAGGTGAGAAACGTCTTGTCCTTCATCAGCTTACCCGCGGACAGCTGGGCGATGCAGTTGTTGCTGATGGTGTAGATAAGCGGGCTTTTTATGTGGAACAGCAGGATAAGATTGCAGAATTTGCCAATAAGGTTCATGCGGGAGAGATCACAAATGCCGCAGGAGAGAAATTTACAACTGTTGTTCAGATCGGTATCGGCGGAAGTGATCTTGGTCCTCGGGCAATGTATCTTGCATTGGAAAACTGGGCTAAGAAAAACAATACATTTAAAATGGAAGCAAAATTTATCAGCAACGTAGATCCGGATGATGCGGCAGCAGTACTGAATTCTATTGACGTTGCACATTCTATTTTTGTACTTGTTTCCAAATCAGGAACTACTCTGGAGACTCTTACTAACGAGTCCTTTGTGAAAGACGCACTGAAGAATGCTGGTCTGGATGCATCCAGACATATGATCGCAGTTACCAGCGAGACTTCTCCTCTGGCAAAGAGCGACGACTATCTGGCAGCTTTCTTTATGGATGATTATATCGGAGGACGTTTTTCTTCCACATCTGCAGTTGGAGGCGCAGTATTATCTCTGGCATTTGGGCCGGAAGTATTTGCACAGTTCCTGGAAGGGGCAGCAGAGGAAGACAAGCTTGCCATGAATACAGAGCTTCGTGAGAATCCGGATATGCTGGATGCTCTGATCGGTGTATACGAGCGCAACGTACTTGGATATCCGGCGACTGCAGTGCTTCCGTACTCTCAGGCACTGAGCCGTTTCCCGGCACACCTGCAGCAGCTTGATATGGAATCCAATGGTAAATCTGTAAACCGTTTTGGCGAGCCGGTAGATTATGTGACCGGTCCGGTGATCTTCGGTGAGCCAGGAACCAATGGACAGCATTCCTTCTATCAGCTTCTTCATCAGGGAACAGATATCATACCGCTTCAGTTTGTTGGATTTAAAAACAGCCAGATCGGTACAGATGTTGTGATCCAGGGAAGCACAAGCCAGCAGAAGCTCTGTGCAAACGTAGTGGCTCAGATCGTTGCTTTTGCATGCGGCAAGGCAGATGAGAACCGCAACAAAAACTTTGAGGGCGGACGCCCGTCCAGTATTATTGTGGGCGAGTCTCTGACACCTCAGGCTCTTGGAGCACTTCTGGCACACTTTGAGAACAAGATCATGTTCCAGGGATTTGTATGGAATGTAAACAGTTTTGATCAGGAGGGCGTACAGTTGGGCAAAGTTCTTGCAAAACGTGTTCTTGCACATGAGACCGACGGAGCTTTAAAGGAGTTCAGTGATCTTCTGAACATCTGATTGAAACAGTCATTAACCTAAAATTTGATTTGATAAAAAACAGGCAGAGGCAGTTTGAATGTGTAGGGGCACAGGATACTGTCTCTGCCTGCTTTTACCGCTCAGGGCAACCGCATAAAAATATCCATTTAGAGAAATATTTCCCTAGATGGATATTTTTAAATGTTTTCCACAATTTTCTCAAAAATCAATTCCTGTGG
>NZ_HF999113.1:40191-40462 GCF_000433815.1 Blautia sp. CAG:257 | reverse complement strand
TCTTTTTGGAAAAGCCTGGGCAAAAATATGGATTCCAAGTCCTGTTTCCACAAATGTTGCCAGTATGTATAATGCAATTTTCACGGTTCACTCCTCCAGAAGTCTGCCACAGCATTCTTTACTCCTGTATACTTTGTAATTCCAACAGGAATACGCACACCATCCCGCATAAAAATTTCATAATCTTTTACTTTCATGATATGCCGGATATTTACCATCATCCCTTTATCTACAGACAGAAACTCTCTGGACTTCAGTTCTTCCTGAAAAT
>NZ_HF999113.1:33032-40047 GCF_000433815.1 Blautia sp. CAG:257 | reverse complement strand
TCTATCTCTCCCTTTTTCTCTATTACATAATATTGTTCTTCTCTTTTCATAAATTCAGGAAGAAGAGATTCATATGCCTCAGGAAGTTTTTCTTCCATTTTTGTCTTTGGAATATAGCGGTATGTATTTACTTCATAAGCATCTACTGCATAATCCATATAATTGGTAATAAAAATCATTGTTGGATCTGCATAATACCTGCGAATTTCTCTTGCCACTTCCAGACCATTTTTTCCTGACATTTCTATATCCAGAATATAAAGATCAAACTTTTCTTCTTTCAGACCTGCAATAAACCATTCCCAACTCTGAAATACTTCAATTCTGTGTTCAATTCCCTTTCTGGCAAAAAAACTGTGTGTTATTTTTCGTTCCTTTTCCAGGTATATTGCTTCATCATCTAAAATCATAATCCGTATCATACGCTTTCTACTCCTCAACAAATGTATAAAAACGAAAATTTTTTACATCATAAAAATAGCATTCCCCCTTATTGATCACCAACTCATAAACCTCTGCATCTTCCGCTTTCTTTCGCTGATACCGGTACACATATCTGCCCTCACAGTGTGTCTTTACCTTATAGATAATATCATCTACCAGTTCTGCGATAGTCATTGGATGCTCCTTTGTTGGTTTCCATTTTCCAATCATGCTGCGTACCTGCGCTCTGTTAAGCCTGATTCTTTTTCCAAAGCTGTTTCCTCTTGGAAAAAAATCGTCTTTTGTCTTTCCTGTATATTCCAGTACTTTCTGTACAGACAAATCAGCCTCATCCAGAGCAAATCCCATATTGGCATACGCCTGCATATGCAGCAGCGCCAGTTCAAGATATTTGTAATTTCCTGACTGTTCATACCACTGATTGAGATTGTGAATGCTTTCATATACAGTTTCTTTCACTGTAATCCCTCTGTTATGAAGTGTTTCTAATGCATACATCATAACATAAGTTTCCCCGAAATTTCCTGTTTCTTCCAAAATTTTTCCTCTTTTCTTTATACGTCATTTTTGCCTTGTCACATGTCATGTATGCGTTTCATTTTCTGTCGATTTATTGCTACACTATAACAAAGAAAGGACGAATACTATGAAACTTGATTTAGCTAAACGCCTTGTAAATGCAAGAACCGAAAAAAACTTAACGCAGGAAAAGCTTTCTGAATTATCCGGTGTATCTGTCAGTGAGATCAGCCGTATTGAAAATGGAAGATATTCCGCAACTGTAGAAACTCTTTGCAGACTTTCCAATGCTCTTGATGTAGGATTAGATTCTCTTTTATATGATCTTTTCCCTAAAAATACCCATATACAAAATCCTGACATCCAAAAAGTTGTCTCTATCATGGAAACCATGGATGAAAAGCATGCAAAAAACGTAGCAGACATTGTATACATTTATGATCGTGGACACAAGAGCTAACTGTGCTGTCAGGTATTGCAGCAAAATAAGAATATACTTTTTTCACTGACTTTTACTCTACTGTCCTTAAAACAGCAAAAAATGTCCTCCAAAAAGGTATGATATAAAAATTTCTGTATTCCAGAAATTTTTATTATGCCTTTTTTTATTTTTTCTGTTTACACATTTTATTTTTTTCACTCTTTATAAGTTGTATCGCCGGTGAACAACAAAAACAATTACAACACATTTAAGGAGGACAAACAAATGGGTAAAATTGAAAAAGCAACACAGTGGATGATCGATCTGGCAAATAATCCGAAGCACGGGTATGACCAGGACAATCGATGGGGACCTGACTACGACTGTTCTTCTGCAGTTATCAGCGCATGGCAGGCAGCAGGTGTGCCAGTAAAATCAAAAGGAGCTAATACCACACATGATATGAAGCCTGTATTTATTTCCTGTGGCTTTAAGGATGTTCGCTCAAGTATCAAGTCCAATTCTTCTACAGGTTTAAAACGAGGTGATGTACTTCTGAACACAGAATCTCATGCCGCAATGTATATTGGTAATAACCAGTTGGTTCAGGCCAGCAAAAATGAACACGGCAATTATCATGGGGGAACACCCGGAGATCAGACTGGTAAAGAAATTTATATTCGTGATTATTATGATTTTCCGTGGAATTGTATTCTTCGTTATATGAATGACGATTCATCTGTAACCCCTCCGCCAAGCGGAAATGTTTATATCCGTCAGGGCCAGACTGCTGCAAATAAATTTGTAGGTGCAGGGCTTACTATTACAGGTGTACGTGATGCCGCTACCAAAAAGGCCGGTATTAAAGTTTTACAGAAAGCTATGAATCTGGATTATGGCGCCGGACTGGCTGTAGACGGTATCTGGGGATCTGCCACAGAAGCCGCCCTTGGAAAACACTATGTAAAATCAGGTGAAACTCAGTACATGGTAACTGCCTGCCAGATTCTTCTTCTGATACGAGGATTTAATCCTAAGGGAGTAGAGTATCCGGGTACCTTCGGAAGCGGATGTCTGGCTGCTGTGAAGAAATTCCAGACAAACATGAAACTTCCGGTTACAGGCATCTGCAATGCTGCAACTTTTATTAAGCTTGCAAAATAACCCCTTCCAGTAACGTACTCATTTTTCACGATCTTCTTTTTCCTTATTAAGATGTATTAAACCCAAAAGCGGATATTGCTCCCCTGCAATATCCGCTTTCATAATTTTAATCAATAAAAATCACTTATTCCTGTGTGCTCCAGTAATAGGTCTCCCCATTTTCATTTGTAACAGGATCTCCATTTATACCTGCATCATCGACGTCTTCCCATGATCCATAATTCACACCATTTTCATCATAATAATTGCCATCTTCTGCCTGTTGTATATGTACGGCATTTCCATCTTTATCATAAAGCATCGAACTGAATGCTCCTGGTCCATCTATAAATTCAATATTATTTTGCCCCTCATTTTCCTGCTCATCTGTGGAATCAGAATTACTATCTGGATTCTGGTTCTCCTGCCCCTGTGAATCGCTCTGGGGCTTATCGCTGCCATCTTCTGTTTTCTGGCTGTCTGAATCAGAGTTGTCCTCCTGGCTGTCCCATTGAGCTCTGTATTCTTCATCCCACAAAGCCTGAAGCCCTTCGCTGTCTTTTAACCAGAACAGTTTATTTTTCTCTTTCTCAGCAGAATCCTTCAGATAAAAAGCTTCGCCTCCGTCCTTCTCTTTACGCACATAAGAATCTTCCCAGTCTTCAGGAACCTTCAGTTCAATTTCTCCCATACGGAACACAAGCATACCATCATCTGTCTGCTCTACATATTCCCACTGAGGAGCTGAAGGCTGTGCCATCAGAACATTTCCTGTAATAAGACAGCAGCCTGCTCCTATTGCCAGAGCCATAAAAACTTTTCGTTTCATTTCGTGTTTCCTCCTTTTCTGATATTTCCAGAAATTCACACTGGAATCTCTACAGAAAGCTTTCCGATGTTATGTTACTCGAAATAAAATTAATATTTTCCATCTGTCCTGCAACTATGCAAAAATGTCTTTTTCCTTGCCCACAGGTTGATTTTTCTGGCTCCTCTGTGTATAATCCAAACTGTTAAAACAGAAATCTGATATCTGAAAACTATATATTCACACAGGAAGGAATTTTATGGACAGTATTATTTTTGATGTAGACGGAACTCTGTGGGATTCCACGGAAATTGTTGCAGAATCCTGGGACGAGTATCTGCACAGTAAAGAACATATGAATATAACAGTCACAGCCGAAAGGCTGATGGGACTTTTCGGTCAGCCGCTTCCGGATATTGCCGCTCAGTTATTGCCGGATCAGCCAAAAGCAGAACAGCTCCGGATCATAGATGCCTGCTGTCAGGCAGAACATGAAGCGCTTCTTAAAACCTGCGCTCCTCTTTATGAAGATCTGGAAAAGACTCTGAAAACTCTTTCTGAAAAATATCCTCTTTACATTGTCAGCAACTGTCAGGCAGGATATATTGAAGTATTTCTGAAATCTTCAGGGCTTGGAAAATATTTCAGAGGACATCTGTGCTTCGGCGATACAGGTCTGGAAAAACACGCTACGATCCTGAAGCTTATGGACACCTACCATCTGAAAGACACGGTATATGTAGGCGATACTATGGGGGATTTTCTTTCCTGCCACAAAGCCGGTATTCCCTTTGTGTTTGCCTCCTATGGTTTCGGAGATGTGCCGGAACCGGATTACAGGATCAGCAGGCCGACAGACCTGGTGAAGCTTTTTGCTTAAAAAACAGGGAAACTGTGATTTTATTGTAAATCACAGTCTCCCTGTTTTTATTATTCCCTTTTATTTCATCCTGATTATCTGTTCAGTTTTTCATGCATTTCTTTTTCAGATACCACATCAGTCCTGCCATAATAATTACAAGAACCACAATATATCCGATCTTTGCCGCAACGGTTGTGGTGTAGGAATCAATTAAGGTGACAATTCCGATCAGGATTAAAGCCACGCCTGAGCCCTTTGCCATTTTTGTCTCATCATATTTGGCTTTGCGAAGCTGGGCGTTTCCTCCCTTCATAAAAAAGTCTCCATGTCCTGTCAGAAGCAGAATCCCCACGATCAGAGAAGCTCCTGCAAGAATAAAATCAAAAGATCTGCTCATTTCTATGTTATTCCTCCATTATCTTTAGTAAAAGCATACGATCGGTACATTATAGTCAATAATGCTGTACAGAACTGCTGCATTTTCCGGCGGGAGATTGATACAGCCATGCGAACCGTTGGTCAGATAAATATCTCCTCCGAACGCATCTCTCCAGGGAGCATCATGGAATCCAATACCGCCGTCAAAGGGCATCCAGTAATCTACAGGCTCTTCATATTCATAGGTTCCATCCGGTTTTTTGTCTCCCCGGAGAACCGAAGGACTTGTCTTGGAATATAAGGTAAAAATACCTGCATGAGTCTGTCTGTCTGAATAGCTCATATTTCCGGATACAAACTCTGAATCAAAAATCAGAGAGCCTGACTGATAATAATACATATGCTGATTGCTGAGATCTACCTCAATATACGTATTTCCAAGATCATTTAAACCATGAGAATTAGCTGTCTGCTCATATATGGGTTCCCGTGTTGTCTGGGTTCCCGACTGAATTTCCTGGGCAAGCTGAGCTGCCTCCGCCGCCTGATCGATCGCCCAGCCGTAAACGGAGCTGTATACATAAACCGTCCGTCCACTGGTTGTATGAAATTCCCGTTCTGTGCCCACCGTGTTATAGGTTGCTGCAAGCTGTGCCACATAATCTGCAATGTGCTGGTGGAACGTATTGTCATCCATCAGAAGCTGGCCTTTTTCGTCAAACTGAAGCCAGTCCTTGATCGTGTTTCCGTCAAGCGTTGCTGTCTGGTCTCCAAAGGTATATGTGATGCTGGCCTTTGTATAATTATTGCAGGCCTCCAACGCTGACTGAAGCTCCGGGTCATTCTGAGTTACTTCTGCTGACACATATGCATCCGGCGCTGTTCCAAAATCAATAGACGCCTGTGTGTCAGCTACAGCCTGATCCAGGATCCTGTAAGCCTGTTTCACGTTAAGCTGGGTGCCTTCTGTTTCCGGCACGATCTGAAACTGATTATCCTTAAAAGCTACATAGGCGTTTTCCGGCGCTGTCTGATTCTCGGTTTTTGCACAGTTCAGAGCTGTAACCTGCTGCTGAAGCAGGGTTTTATCATAGGCCACATTTTCTGCCACCGTATAGCTTTTCTGTTCATAAAAACCTCTGATCCACTCATAGGGCTTCTGATTTTTCAGAAGCTGAAGTGTTTCCCCTGTGGACAGATACTGATAATTGATCTGCTCGCCTGTAATCATCTGAGGTTCCTGGTTTCTGGAAGATACCTGAATGGAATAATCCTGTACCTTATCTGCCAGAGCCGTTTCTACCTCGTATGCCGTCTTGCCTGAACAGTCGATTCCGTTGATCCAGGTTCCCTCAAAAAAGCGGTCAGAATAATAATAGGTCATTCCCGCATAAGCGCATCCTGCAACAACAACCGCCATGGCGGCTGCCAGCCCTGTGATCTTCAGGCCTTTATGCTTTTTCCTTTTATTTTCCGGAAGAAGCGCCAGCTTCTCTTCTATGTCATCCATCGGCACATATTTTACCGGCTGAGGTCTGGCTGATTTTAATTTTCCAGAAGCTTTTATATTACGGGAAAAATCCTGGGAACCTTCTTCTTCCGGCTCATCATATCCTTCTTCATCATATTCCCCGGGAGCATATTCCGTATCTTCGTCATGTTCTTCCTGTGAGCCGTACTCCTCTTCAGGATCATAGTCTTCCTCTGATTCGTACTCCTCCTCTGAATCATATGCTTCATCCGATTCGTATTCTTCTGAATCATATCTTTCTTCTGATTCGTATCCTTCTGTTTCAGACTCTCCGTTGTCCGGTTCGTATTTCCTTTGGGAACTGTTTCTCTCTTCCTCAGGATCTTTCATGATCTTGTCCATTGCCGCATTGATCTTATCTTCAATATCAATGTTTTCTCCGGGTCCGGACCCCACATCATTTCTTTTTTTCTTACTGCTCATCTATCTCCATTCTCCTAGACTGTAACATCAAAAAACTGCTGTTTGTGTATCGGATTTTTAATCTTTCATATTATAACATATTTCATGGTATTTGTACCATATCTGCCCTATGTTTTTTCGTAATATACCAGAATTTCCATAATTTTATTATAACAGCAGGCGCTACTTATATTGTATCCTGCGTTGTCTTTTTTATCCTTAATACACAAAAACCCTGAGCAGTACAAGGTTTCCCCGTATTGCTCAGAGTTTTATTCCAGATGGAGATTTTCAGATTTATCTTATTGACAGTTTCTGCCTGCGTTCCATCACAGTTTTTATGTTTTATTTTTCGATCAGAAGGGATTCTCCTGTCATTTCTTCCGGTTTTTCCATTCCCATAAGCTCGATCAGAGTCGGAATAATGTCAGCAAGACATCCGCCTTCCTTCAGAGTATATTTCGGATCTGCATTTACAAGAATAAACGGAACCGGATTTGTAGTGTG
>NZ_HF999113.1:0-32988 GCF_000433815.1 Blautia sp. CAG:257 | reverse complement strand
AATGGTTCTCCTGTTTCATAATCAACAAGCTGCTCTGCATTTCCATGGTCTGCACAGATAAACATCTGACCGTTTACTTCCTTCAGAGCCTCTACAGCTCTTCCCACACATTCATCCACTGTCTCCACTGCCTTAACTGCTGCAGCTTCCACACCTGTATGACCTACCATATCCGGATTTGCAAAGTTAATGATCACAACATCGTATTTATCGGATCTGATAGCCTCAACCAGCTTATCGCAAACCTGAGGTGCGCTCATCTCCGGCTGAAGGTCATAGGTTGCAACCTTCGGAGATTTTACAAGGATTCTGTCCTCTCCCTTATTTGGCTCTTCTACGCCGCCATTAAAGAAGAAAGTAACATGTGCGTATTTTTCTGTCTCTGCAATACGAACCTGAGTCATATCATGTGCTGCCAGATATTCGCCAAAGGTATTGTGAAGCTGTACCTTGTTAAAGGCTACCATCTTATTCTGGATCGTATCATCATAATTTGTAAAGCATACAAAAGTCAGATCCAGTTTCTTCTCACGCTCAAAGCCTTTGAAATCATCGTCACAGAACGCTCTTGTAATCTCGCGGGCACGGTCCGGACGGAAGTTAAAGAATACAACAGAATCATGGTCCTGAACGGATGCAACCGGCTTTCCGTCTTTTTCGATCACAGTCGGAAGCACGAATTCATCTGTTTTTTCGTTGTCATAGGATGCCTGTACAGCCTGTGCCGCGTCTGTTCCCTTTACGCCTTCACCCTGGGTAAGAGCCTTGTAAGCAAGCTCTACACGATCCCAGCGGTTGTCTCTGTCCATTGCGTAATAACGTCCGGAAACAACGCCGATCTCACCTACGCCGATCTCATTCATCTTGGCCTGCAGCTCTTCAATATATCCTTTACCGGAAGCCGGAGGTGTATCACGGCCGTCCAGGAAGCAGTGAACGTAAACTTTTTTCAGTCCCTCTCTCTTTGCCATTTCCAGAAGTCCGTAAAGGTGTGTATTATGGCTGTGGACACCGCCGCCAGAAAGAAGTCCCATAAAATGAATTGCAGAATCATTGTCCTTTGCATTTTTCATTGCTGCCAGAAGCGCCTCATTCTTAAAGAAATCGCCGTCATTGATTTCTTTTGTGATTCTTGTAAGCTCCTGATATACAATACGTCCTGCACCCATATTCATATGTCCGACTTCGGAGTTGCCCATCTGGCCGTCCGGAAGTCCTACTGCCAGTCCGCTTGCATTTCCTTTTACAAAAGGATAGTCTGCCATCAGGCTGTCCATAACAGGAGTCTTTGCCTCATATACTGCGTTGCCGTCATGTCTGTCATTCAGTCCATAACCGTCAAGGATCATCAAAACAGTTGGTTTTTTGCTCATAATGTTCTCCTTTTTGTATAATTTCTCTGCATAAACGCAGAGTCTTACTTTACTTATTCTTACCTATTATATACTACCAAAAATCAGGAATTTTTCAAGGATTTTCCCGGAAAAATTCCCGGTATTTTATCTGGCGTCTGTCAGGCTGGCACACAGATCATGGCCGAATATCCAGGTCAGCAGCATACAAGTATCTGATCTTTTCTGTTATTCTCCATATACCCGGAGCATACTGGAGATTTTATGTACAAAGCTTCTTCCTGAAAGTTCCTCCATTGCTGTACGGAAATCTCCCTCCCGTACCTTTCCTGTGATGACTACAATCTCTGCGCTTTCATTTGTCTTTGCCTGCTTCTGGATAATCTGGGCCACGCTTACATGATATTTTGCAAAAACAGCAGTCATTTCTGCCAGAACACCGCAGCGATCTTCAACCTGGAGTCTGAGGAAATAGCAGTTCTGTGTATCGGCCATTTTTTTCACTGGTATTGTCTTATAGCAGGTACAGCCGATCCTTGCACAGCAGTCAGCCTTCATGTTGCGGGCAATATCAAAAATGTCTCCCACAACAGCGCTGGCTGTAGGAAGCTCTCCGGCTCCCCTTCCAAAGAACATGGCGTTTTCCACTGCATCTCCATTCACAAATACTGCATTATAAGAATCGTTCACTGAAGCAAGAGGATGTGTGCTTGGAATCAGCATCGGGCATACGTAAGCCTCAATCCCTTCCTCTGTGTTTCTGGCAACCCCCAGAAGTTTTATATCACAGCCCATTTCTTTTGCATAAGAGATATCTTTTGCTGAAATTTTTGTAATTCCTTCAATATATACGTCGTCAAAAACAACTCTGGAGTTAAATGCAACTGAGGCTAAAATTGCAACCTTGCGTCCTGCATCAAGACCTTCAATATCTGCTGTAGGATCTGCTTCCGCATAGCCAAGCTCCGTGGCAAGAGCCAGAGCCTCCTTAAACTCCATTTTATCCTGGGTCATTTTTGTAAGTATAAAATTGGTGGTTCCATTTACAATTCCCATAACCTCTTTCATGTGATTGCCTGCCAGACACTGCTTCAGAGGACGGATAATCGGAATCCCGCCTGCCACTGCCGCCTCAAACAGAAAATCCACCTGATGTGTTTCTGCTGTATCAAGAAGTTCTTTTCCGTATACAGCGATCAGATCCTTATTTGCAGAAACCACATGTTTTCCGGCTTCAAGCGCTTCCAGAATACAGGTTCTGGCAGGCTCAATTCCTCCCATCAGCTCTATAATAATATCAATATCCGGATCATTGACAATTTCTTCCCAGTTGTTTGTAAGCACAGAAGGATCTTCCACCTTTGCCGCCGCCTTTTCCAGATTCCGAACCATGATCTTTTTGATCCGGACAACACTTCCAAGCTTGGCTTCCATCTCCTCTTCCTGATTTTTCAGTACCTTATAAACTCCTGTTCCCACTGTTCCAAACCCAAGAAGGGCTGCATGAATCACCTTTTTCTCCATAAAAAAACTCCTCTCTTTCTCTGACATATGGATGTTTTTTTAATAGTAGACTGCCAGAGGACATTTGTCAAGTAACGTGTTAAAGTTTATGCTGAATTTCCCTTAAAATCCATCTGTAATTACATTTACGCAAAAACACCGCAGAACATTCCGGTCCCGAAATTGTGTTTCCAGAACCGGATATTCTGCGGTGTTTTTATTGGTTAAATATACAGTTGATACTTATTTGTAGTTTACGATCTTTCCGAACTCTTCTTTCAGAGAAGCGCCGCCAACAAGACCTCCGTCGATATCGTTCTGTACGAACAGTTCCGGAGCAGTTGCAGCATTTACAGATCCGCCGTACTGGATACGGATTGCTTCTGCTGTTGCTTCATCATAGATTTCAGCGATGCATGCACGGATTCCTGCGCAAACTTCCTGAGCCTGCTCAGTTGTAGCTGTTTTTCCAGTTCCGATAGCCCAGATCGGCTCGTAAGCGATCACTGCAGTTTTTGCCTGATCTGCTGTTACGTTCTGGAAACCAACCTTAACCTGCTGACGGATGAAATCCATTGTCACGCCCTGCTCTCTCTGATCAAGAGTCTCGCCGCAGCACATGATCGGAGTAATTCCGTGCTCAAAAGCTTTCAGCATTTTTTTGTTTACAGTCTCGTTTGTCTCTGCAAAATATTCTCTTCTCTCAGAATGTCCGAGAACAACATATTTTACGCCTGCATCTGTGAGCATAGCCGGAGAAATCTCGCCTGTGTAAGCGCCTTTCTCTTCAAAGTACATGTTCTCTGCGCCGATCTGGATATTTGTTCCTTTGCAAGCCTCTACAACCGGGATAATGTCAATAGCCGGAACGCAGAATACTACGTCAACTTCTTCATTATTTACAAGCGGTTTCAGAGTTTCTACTAATTTAACTGCTTCGCTGGGAGTCATGTTCATTTTCCAGTTACCAGCGATAATTTTCTTTCTTGCCATTTTTATTTTCTCCTATCTTGTTAAAATTATCTTATATCTGATCTGCCGTCGTAAAACAGGGATTATCATGATTCTCCTCTTCTGCAGGGGAAATCGATTCGCTGCAATACGATTGCCATTTCCCGTGTATTCCCTCAACCAGGCTCGTTTTTGCCTGCTAAGGTATGGAAATGGTCTCGCACTAAATTCACACTAAATCCGGAACTTCACTCTCGCTCGTCCTCATTAAGTGTTTTATTTATCGTTAGCTGCTGCTACGCCCGGCAGTTCCTTACCTTCCAGGAATTCCAGAGAAGCGCCGCCGCCTGTGGAAATGTGGCTCATTTTGTCACCAAATCCAAGCTGGTTTACTGCTGCTGCAGAGTCACCGCCGCCGATGATTGTTGTTGCGTCTGTTTCTGCAAGAGCTTTTGCTACAGCGATTGTACCTTTTGCAAGAACCGGATTCTCAAATACGCCCATCGGTCCGTTCCATACAACAGTCTTGGCTGTTTTAGCAGCCTCTGCATAAATCTCTGCTGTCTTCGGTCCTATATCAAGTCCGAGTACGTCTGCCGGAATTGCATCACAGTCAACATACTCAGCCGGGATCTCAGCATCGATCGGGTTCGGGAAAGATTTTGCGATAGCAGTATCTACAGGAAGAAGAAGTTTCTTGCCAAGTTTCTCTGCTTTTTCGATCATTTCCTTGCAGTAGTCAAGTTTGGTATCGTCTACAAGAGAAGCGCCTACTTCAAGACCTTTTGCTTTAAGGAAAGTATAAGCCATACCGCCGCCGATGATGAGAGTATCGCATTTCTCAAGAAGGTTGGAGATTACGTTCAGTTTATCAGCAACCTTTGCGCCGCCAAGGATAGCAACAAACGGTCTTACCGGAGTTTCTACTGCTTTTCCAAGGAAGTCGATTTCTTTCTGCATCAGGTATCCTACTACACAGGTGTCGATGAATTCTGTAACACCAACATTGGAGCAGTGTGCTCTGTGAGCAGTTCCGAATGCATCATTTACGAATACGTCTGCAAGGGAAGCAAGATCCTTGCTGAAAGCTTCTCCGTTCTTTGTTTCTTCTGCACGATAACGTGTATTTTCAAGAAGAACGATTTCTCCGTCGTTCATAGCGTCTACTGCTGCTTTTACTGTGTCGTCAACAACAACAGGGCTTGCAACAAATTTTACTTCCTGTCCAAGAAGCTCAGAAAGACGAACTGCTACAGGTGCAAGAGAAAGCTCCGGCTTCGGTTCTCCCTTCGGTTTTCCCAGGTGAGAGCAGAGAATGATCTTTCCGCCGTCAGCAACCAGTTTCTTAATAGTAGGAAGAGCTGCCACAAGACGGTTTTCGTCTGTGATCTTTCCCTCTTTCAGCGGCACGTTAAAGTCGCATCTTACCAGAACCTTCTGGCCTTTTACATTGATATCATCAACAGATTTTTTATTTAATCCCATGATCCTATAACCTCCGAATTTTAATAAAAAAGGAATCCGGCCCTAATCAGACCGGACCCCTTACTGAGTCTATTTCATTCTTTCGTATGAAACAATTATGCTCCGAGAAGTTTGCCAAAGTGTTTGATTGTACGAACCATCTGGCTTGTGTAGGAGTTCTCGTTGTCATACCAGGAAACTACCTGTACCTGAGTTGTTCCGTTATCAAGCGGAAGAACCATAGTCTGAGTAGCATCGAACAGAGAACCGTATTTCATTCCTACGATATCGCTGGATACGATCTCGTCTTCGTTGTATCCGAAGGACTCGTTGGAAGCTGCTTTCATAGCTGCGTTGATCTGCTCTTTTGTTACATTTCCTTCAACAACTGCTGTAAGGATTGTAGTAGAACCTGTTGGGGTTGGAACACGCTGTGCAGCACCGATGAGCTTGCCGTTCAGTTCCGGAATAACAAGACCGATAGCTTTTGCAGCACCTGTGCTGTTCGGAACGATATTAACTGCAGCTGCACGGGATCTTCTCAGATCGCCTTTTCTCTGCGGTCCGTCAAGTGTCATCTGATCGCCTGTGTAAGCGTGGATTGTGCACATGATACCTGTCTTGATAGCTGCAAGATCGTTAAGAGCTTTTGCCATCGGAGCAAGGCAGTTTGTTGTGCAGGATGCAGCGGAGATGATCTTGTCTTCGCTTGTAAGACCTTCGTGGTTTACATTGTAAACGATTGTCTTAAGGTCGTTTCCTGCCGGAGCGGAAATGATAACGTGTTTAGCGCCAGCATCGATATGAGCCTGAGCTTTATCTTTGGATGTGTAGAATCCTGTACACTCAAGAACAACGTCTACGCCGATCTCTCCCCAAGGAAGCTCTGCAGCGTTAGCTTTTGCATAGATTTTGATTTCTTTTCCATCAACTGTGATAGAGTCTTCTCCAGCCTCTACTTTGTCACACAGTTCATATCTGCCCTGTGTAGAGTCATATTTTAATAAGTGAGCCAGCATTTTCGGGGAAGTAAGGTCGTTGATAGCAACGATTTCAAATCCTTCTGCTCCAAACATCTGACGGAAAGCCAGACGACCGATACGGCCAAATCCATTAATTGCAACTTTTACTGCCATGATAAATTCCTCCTATGAATTAAATGGTTGATTATGGCGCTCCCTCTATTGTTAAAGAAACGTCAACCTGAACATATTGTATCGAATCTCATACAAAAATTCAAGACTATTTTGGAAAAAACATTACAAAAAAAGTAAATCTCTGTGCTATAATCGGCTTATAACATACATAACGGAGGGTTTCTATGAAAAACAGCATTTTATGGGACTGTCATATGCACTCTTCTTTTTCTGCCGATTCCGACACAGACATGGAAAATATGATCAAAAACGCTATATCACGGGGACTTGAGGGTGTCTGCTTTACCGAACATCTGGATCCGGACTATCCGCCCACCCCGGATCAGCAGGTTTTTCATCTGGAAGTGGAGGCATATGCAGACAGGCTTGCTTTTTTAAAAGAAAAATACAAAGACAGTATTACGGTGAATTTCGGTATTGAATACGGGCTTCAGCCCCATCTGAAAAAACATTTCAGCGAACAGTTAAGCAGATTTCCCTTTGATTTTGTCATTGGTTCCTCTCATGTCGTTCACGGTCAGGACCCTTATTACGGGGAATATTTTAAAAACCGTGAGGAAGCCCGGGGCTACAGAGAATATTTTGAATCAATTCTGGAAAATCTGGATGTGTTCTCAGAAATGGATGTATACGGACATATCGACTATATTGTACGCTACGGCCCAAACAAAAATCTTTATTACAGCTATGAACGATATCAGGATATTCTTGACGAAATACTTCGTACTCTGGTCCGTAAAAATATCGGGATTGAACTGAATACAGGCGGTTATCATTATGGTCTTGGAGAACCCAATCCCTGCACTGCAGTGATCCGCCGTTACCGCCAGCTGGGAGGCGAGATTATTACAGTTGGCGCAGATGCCCATTCTCCGGAAAAAATAGCTTTTGCCTTTGACAAGGCTACAGATGTTCTGATTGACTGCGGTTTCCGGTATTATACCATCTTCAAAAACAGAACGCCGGAATTTATCCCTCTAAAATAAGTGATCATCAACTGCAGCTTTTGCTTTTTCCCTGCTGCAAAAGCTGCATCGTCTGTGCATCATTCCAATTTCCATATACAATAATAAGGAAGTTTCTCAACACAGATATCGTCTCTGTACTGCCGACATAAAACGTCTGTGCTGATTCTGCACTCTCTTTCTGTGTGCATCCTGCAAAAACAACATAACGCGGATTTTGTCCATAGAATTTTTATATGATTCATTTCTGTTCACAGGTCACCATAATTCATCTCTGCCTGATCGTTTACTCTGGCATACTTGACATTTCACTACTACCCTTGTAAGATTACTATAAAACCTGTCAGACAATACTGAAAAACAGGCGAAAAATTGTATTTTAAAACAACTAATTGTGTTGGAAAATCAGCGAAATCCCATTATTTTTGTAGAAGAAAATATTTTCTGCTGATTCTCATGATAAGCAAAGGAGAATGATTATGGCAAAGAAAAGACTCCAGAAAAAGAAAGCTGCGGCAAAGGCTGAAGCAGAACGTATAAAAACTGCTTCCGGCTCTGTACAACATAGTAATGCAAAACTTGAAACGAAAAAAACAGAGGTTGAAAAAATCGCCACCTCCAAAACAGAGCCCGTTAAGGTTGAAACAAAGAAGACTGAGCCTGTTAAGGTCTCTACCTCTAAAACTGAGCCTGTTAAGGTCGAAACCAAGAAGACTGAGTCCGTTAAAGTCTCTACCTCTAAAACTGAGCCTGTTAAGGTGGAAACAAAGAAGACCGAGCCCGTTAAAGTCTCTACCTCTAAAACTGAGCCTGTTAAGGTCGAAACAAAGAAGACCGAGCCTGTTAAAGTCTCTACCTCTAAAACTGAGCCCATTAAGGTCGAAACAAAGAATACCGAGCCTGTTAAGGTCGAAACAAAGAAGACTGAGCCTGTTAAAATTCCGGCTGTGGAAAAAGATACGGCTGTCTATCAGGAGCGTCTGAACCGTCATATGGATGAACTGAAATGGCTGTACTGTGAGCTTTACCAGGATGATCCTCAGGTTATGGAGCATCTCACTCAGCTTCTTGACGGGCTGAAAGGTTTTTATGATGCGCGAAACGCAGATCTGAAGGCTTCTGATCTTTCCCGCGAAAAAGATCCACGTTGGTATAAGCGCAACGATCTTACTGGAATGATGATGTATGTAAACTCCTTTGCCAAAACCCTGAGCGGTCTGGAAGGCAGGCTGGATTATGTACAGGAGTGTAATGTCAACTATCTTCATCTGATGCCGCTTCTGGCCTCTCCGAAAGGCCGCAGTGACGGCGGATACGCTGTTTCGGATTTTCGTTCTGTTCAGCCAGAGCTTGGAACTATGGATGAATTTTCTCACCTGACCTCAGAATGTCATAAACGCGGAATCAGTGTATGCCTTGATTTCGTTATGAATCATACCTCTGAAGAGCATGAGTGGGCAAAGCGTGCCCGCGCCGGGGAAAAAGAATATGAGGATCGTTATTTCTTCTTTGATTCCTATGATATTCCTGCGCTTTATGAAAAAACCTGTCCTGAAGTATTCCCCACCACTGCTCCGGGAAACTTTACCTGGCTGGAAGATATCCGGAAGCATGTTATGACTACTTTTTATCCCTACCAGTGGGATCTGAATTACCGCAATCCTGTAGTTCTTAATGAAATGGTCTTTAATATGCTTTATCTTGCAAATCAGGGCGTTGATATTATACGGCTTGACGCAGTTCCCTATATCTGGAAACAGCTTGGAACCAACTGCCGCAATCTCCCCCAGGTACACACCATTGTCCGCATCATGCGTATGATCTGTGAGATTGTCTGCCCCGGTGTGCTTTTACTTGGTGAAGTTGTTATGTCCCCGGAAAAAGTAGTTCCTTATTTCGGAACTGTTGAAAAACCGGAATGTCATCTTCTTTACAATGTGACAACCATGGCAACTACCTGGCACACTGTTGCAACCAGAGACGTCTCCCTTCTGCGCCGCCAGCTTGATATTGTTGCTGAACTGCCCCGCGATTATGTTTTCCAGAACTATCTCCGCTGTCATGACGACATCGGCTGGGGACTTGATTATGATTTTCTGAGCTGCTCCGGAATTCAGGAGATTCCTCATAAAAAATACCTGAACGCCTTCCTCACCGGAAGCTATCCGGACTCCTTTGCAAGAGGAGAACTGTACAATGATGATCCAAGGCTTGGAGATGCCCGTCTCTGCGGAACAACTGCTTCTCTGTGCGGCATCGAGCGCTTCGGATTTGAAAGAAACGAAGACGGAGTAAACCGGGGAATCCGATACGACATTACGCTCCATGCCTTTATGCTTTCTCAGTCAGGAATTCCTGTCATTTACAGCGGTGATGAAATCGGTCAGCTGAATGATTATTCTTACAGAGAAGATCCGGAAAAGGCAGAGGATTCCCGCTATCTCCACAGAGGTGATTTTAACTGGGAACTTGCTGAAAACCGTAAAAAGCCTGAAACTGTACAGGGAAAACTGTTTCCTGCCCTTGATCATCTGGAAAAAATCAGAAAAGAGCATACTGTATTTAACAGCGACACCGCCCTTCGCACCATTGATACATGGGATTCTTCTGTTCTTGCTCTTGTACGCGAGAATGAAGAAGAAAAATTCATCGGAATCTATAATTTCAGCGAATATGATAAGGTCGCATGGATCAATGAAGAAGACGGTATATATACAGATCTGATCTCCGGGCGTAAAATGGAAGCCAAAGGAGTTCAGATACCTGCTTTTGGATGCTTCTGGCTTTGCAGAAAAAAATAATCTGTCTGACAGACTGTGCCTTTTCAGACAGGAGACAAAAGAGAACAGGCCTGACACGATTTCGCTGTCAGGTCTGTTCTCCTTTTACACAAAATAAAACCGGGCTTTTATCTTTCCACAATTTTCACTCTGTTATTTTCTCAAAATGAATTCCGGACTTTTTACTACATATTCACTTTCTCTGTAACAGGCACCTCTCTCACCTTTTTACTCTGCCAGTTCTCTGACCGCCTCTATCCCTGTCCGTATCTCTTCTTCTGTATTAAAATGGCTGAAGCTGAAGCGTACTGCTCCCTGCGCTTCAGTTCCCAGCGCCTGGTGCATCAAAGGGGCACAGTGAGCCCCGGTTCTTGTGGCAATGCCATAATCCATATACAGGGCATCTCCCACTTCACCAGAATCATAATCCCTGATATTCAAGGTTACTATGGCGCAGCGGTTCATGGTACGGAAATCCCCATAAACCTTCACTCCCGGAATATCTCTGACTCCCAGATAGAACTGCTTCATCAGAGCCTGCTCTTTTGCGCGTATGGAAGCAATCCCCTGCCGATTCAGATAGTCCACAGCAGCCCCAAGTCCTGCCAGACCGTGTCCGTTCAGGGTTCCTGCCTCCAGAACAACAGGCATTTGTGAAGGATGTTGTTTCTCAAAGGTCTTTATGCCGCTTCCGCCGGACTTCAATGGACGAACATACACCCCTGTCCTCACATATATACCTCCTGTTCCCTGGGGGCCCAGAAGTCCCTTGTGTCCGGTAAAGCAGAGAATATCAATATTCATCTTCTGAACGTCAATATCAAATACTCCGGCAGTCTGGGAGACATCCACCACAAAAAGAATCCCCCTCTCCCTTGCTGCTGCGCCAATTTTTTGAATATCCGGTACATTACCTGTAAGATTTGAGCCATGGGTACAGATAAAGGCCTTTGTATTGGGACGGACTGCACGGATAAAATCTCTCGGGTAAACCATTCCGTACTCATCACAGGGAAGGATTGTCACTTCCACACCTTTTTCTTCCATCTCATAGAGAGGACGAAGCACGGAATTGTGTTCCAGAACCGTAGTAATCACATGGTCTCCCGGCTTCAGGATTCCTTTGATCGCAGTGTTCAGGCTCTCTGTGGAATTTAAAGTAAAAGCGATCCTGGACGGATCCTCTCCATGAAAAAAATCTGCAACCCTTTCCCTGACTCCATAAATATTCCGGGAAGCATCAAGGGACGCCTCATGGGCGCCCCTTCCTGCATTTCCCAGAGAATTCAAAGCCTGTGCCACCGCACGAACCACTGTTTCCGGTTTATGAATGGTGGTGGCTGCATTATCAAAATAAATCATAACGCATCTCCTCTGTTCTATATGTTTCTGCCGCAAAGCGCAGCCCCGATGGCTCCTGCATATCGGCATTCCGGTCCTGTAAGCACAGGAGATCCAAGCTTCTGTTCCAGGATTTCCTGCAGATAACCGCATTCACACAGGCCTCCGGTAAGAAATACTTCTCCGGCTCCCACATTCATCTTACTGCACTGGGAGACTACTTTATCCGCAATAGAATTTACCACTGCAAAAGCAATATTTTCCTTTTTCTCCCCCTGACCGATCAGGCTGATCACCTCAGATTCTGCAAAAACCGTGCACATGGAGCTGATTTTTACATCCTGGCCTCCGATGTCAATGACTGTCATATCTTTTTTCTTATGAAGCCATACTGCGCCTCTGGCATGGCAGGTAATCTCAGTTACGGTTTTGTCTGCATAGGGTACAGATACCCTTCCATAGCCGGTAGCCACAACCTTTGCGCAGGCAGATCCAATGTCTATTCCAATATATTCCATGATCGCCTGTTTCCTTGTTTTTATAATTTCATCCAGACTTTCTGTTCCACCACAATATTCAGACTTTCCACCTTGTGCTTATACTTTTCATAATCCTCTTCCGGCATTTTCCAGGCAAGTCCGCAGCCTGCTGTGATCTCCCTCGGAACCGGAATCAGACGTCCGGGTATCTTATTCTGACCGCACTTTTTTTCCATGGACATGGCTGCCGTTGTAGTGGAAAAAGTCAGTACCACACAGGGCTTTTTTTCTCTTATCATGGTTTGACGATCAGGGATGCCTGGCTCATTTTTTCTGCGATCACATACATATTTGTCACACTTCCCACCTGAAGCTTTTCTGACAGTCCGTAAAAATTCAGGCAGGTTCCACAGGCAAGGATCTCCACTCCCTGAGCCTCCAGACTCTTCAGATCCTCCAGTGTGGGCGCATCCTCACAGACCAGCTTCACTCCGCCATTATAAAACAGTATGGTAGAAGGAAGCTGTTCCTGCTGAGAAAGTGCATAAATATAGCTTTTCATCAACGCTGTTCCAAGCTCCGGATCTCCCTCTCCCATACACTGAGAGGAAATTACCACTACCGTGTTCTTACGTCTCATGTCCGGAATACAGGAAGTCGCCTGTTCCTGCATCTGCCCTGCCCCTTCTTCCGTCACATGGATCTCAACACGGAATTTCTTTTCCTCCAGCTTTTCAGAAAAAACCGAATAACCGCTGCTCTTTCCCAGCTTTGTCAGATTCTGAACTGCGATCTCATTGTCTACAAAGATTTCTACTGTGCCTCCCTGCGCTTTCAGCTCTTCTATAACCTTTTTTGTTTTTACTACAGGGATCGGACAGGCATCTCCCATTGCATCTACTGTTTTTTTCATAACCATATCCACCTTTCTTTTCTTTCAATTTTATTTAGACTGACTGACTATCTCCGGGAATACCTCCGGACAGATATTTTCTTCTGTTCAGCCGCCTCACCACTGGCATTGCTCTGTTTCCTTACATCTTATGGCAGCAGCGCTCCGCATCCTCTTGTTCAGATTACTGTTCATACAGCCTGTTTCCTTACACACTATGGCAGCAGCGCTCCGCTCACTTCTGATATGCCTTCAGAAACTTTATAAATTCCCCTGCACATTCTTTTAAAATATAGTTTTTCTGGTACACAATATAAAATTCCCTTCCGGCAAATTCCTCCGGCAGACTGAATTGAAGAAGCCGCCTGGATTCCACATAATCCTTCACAGCCTTTTCGGATACAATGGAAATTCCCAGACCTCCTGCCACCAGATTTTTAATTGATTCCTGATCATTGATTCTGGCTGCAACGTGAAGTTTTTCTTCCTTGATCCCCATTTTTTCCAGAAATCTTCCTGCGCTTTTCCCGCTTCCGCTGCCCTTCTCACGAAGTATCACCGGCTCCTGAAACAGGCATTCCACAGGCATTTCTTTCTGCTCCTTCATTCTGAGAAACTTTTCTTTTACAGGAGTGATCACCACCAGCCTGTCCCGGTAAAACTGTTCAAATGCCAGAA
Organism: Blautia sp. CAG:257; assembly: GCF_000433815.1. Lineage (NCBI taxonomy): Bacteria > Bacillati > Bacillota > Clostridia > Lachnospirales > Lachnospiraceae > Blautia > Blautia sp. CAG:257. The sequence continues at coordinate 19,426 of NZ_HF999113.1, read as the reverse complement.
GCTCGTCCTCAGTTTTCATTCCAACCAGCCCAAGATCATAAGTTCCTTTATGTACCTCGTCAATCACCTTCTGGCTGTCCATCTGATCAATGGAAAAATATACATTTTCGTGTTCTTTTCCAAAAGCAGGAAGTACCTCCGGCAAAATATAGGCGGAAGGTATGGTAGAAACTCCCATGCGGATAACCTCTGCCTCCCGGCCGTTCCAGCTGTTTATCAGATCATCCCGAAGCTTCAGGATATTCTGGGCGCAAACAAAAAACTCCTGTCCTCTCCGGGTCACCTCAAAGTTTTTGGCAGTGCGGATGATCAGCCTGGTATGCAGCTCTTCTTCCAGATTCTTCAGATGAATGCTGATGGTAGGCTGAGAAATCCCCAGAGCCTCCGCAGCCGTTGTTAGATTTTTATATTTTACAATGGCAATATATGATTCTAACTGTTTAAATTCCATAATCCTTAACCTTTCTTTTTGTATTTTATCATGTATTATTAATATATGCAATGATTGTATTGTATTTTTTAATTATTGATAAAAACCGGATGCCGGTCACAGTTTACTATCCTGCAAGATATTTTGGCATGTATATGGCAAAATACCGAGACATACAGGACAAAATGCCATCAACGAAATTGATCTGGAATACAATTTGGGTCAAGCTACTGCAAAGGTCGTAAACAGTAACAGAAAATGTACAAACGCAAAATCCGCATAATAAAGTCCGTAAAATACTCACATAAAAGCTTCCCCCACCTCATATGTTTTTCATCCACAAAAAAGGATCCCCAACAATTCTGAAGAGGATCCTGTTCATTTTATGAAATTTTTCCGTTTTGAAGCTTTGTAAGAAAAGAAGCAACCGGTCCGGGATTTTCTTTATCCAGTGACCGCGCGTAAATATTCCGTATCCAACCGGTGATCACATCAATAAGAACCGGCGCAAAGGTCATGAGGATAAACACCAGAATGATCATACCAAAGTCCAGAGAACCAAGAGAAAGTAATTTCTGGAAAATAACTGCTGCAGCAAAGAAAATAAACTGCATTCCATAAATAATTACTTTTCTGTAACGGTTCAAAGGCGCATATACGGTTTTCAGAGCTGCCATATAGTTCCATCCGGTTACCAGCACACAGGCTGTATTCAGCATGGCGTTGGAATGATATACATTCTGACATACCAGCATGATGGTAAACACACAGGAGCTTATTGTGATCGCTGCAGGAAACGCATTCAAAAATACATGCCGAAGGAAAGTATGATCGATCTTATCATAGTTATTTTCCTGAGCAAGAAGGAACGTAGGAATACCTACTGCACAGGCGCTGATAAGAGACATCTGTATTGGTTCAAAGGGATATGCATTTCCAAAAAAGATAGTCAAAATAGACAGCATAACGGAAAACATGGTTTTGATCAGGAACATGGACGCTGCAGTACGGATATTGTTTACTACCCGTCGGCCCTGATTTACAATATGGGGCATGGATGCAAAATTAGAATCCAGCAGCACCACATTTGCAATATTCTTGGCCGCATCGCTTCCCTGAGCCATCGCAATACTGCAGTCAGCTTCTTTCAGCGCAAGAACATCATTCACACCGTCCCCGGTCATGGCAACTGTATGGCCCTGGCTTTTAAGCGCCTGAACCATCTGCTTTTTCTGCTGAGGTGTTACACGGCCAAATACGCTGTACTCTGAAACTGCGCGCTGTACATCCTGTTCTGTAAGAAGCGTAGTGGCATCCACATACTGATCTGCATTTTTCAGCCCGGCGCGTCTTGCAATAGCTGCTACGGTTACAGGATCGTCTCCTGAAATCACTTTCAGATCAACCTCCTGGCTGTCAAAAAACTTCAGGGTATCAGGCGCTTCCTCACGGATCACATCTGTCAGAAGCAAAAATGCCACCGGTTCCAGATTTTTTGGAAGCTCCGTGCCTTCGGATTTTTCCGGACTGTGGGCCAGAACAAGTACCCTCAGCCCCTCTTCTGCGTATTTCTGAGCCTGACTGATCATGTCCTGATTATTTTCCGGAAAAAGAAACTGCACGGCTCCCATAAGATAGGTGCCTTTTTCTGCAAACACTGCTCCGCTGTATTTCCGGTCTGAAGAAAACGGTATCACATGCTCGCAGGCCATAACAGGTCTTGCCGGAAAACGTTTCCTGAGAGCATTTGCAGTAGCGTTCTCATCACGCAGTACATGCATAAGGCTGCACATGATCTCTTCGATTTCCTTCAGATCAGCGGCTTTTGGTTCATCTGAAACCAGTTCTGCCTGTTTCCCGCTTTCTGTCTCTGCAATATTTTCTGGTTCTGTTATTTTTTCTGTATTTTCTGGTTCTGCCGCTTCTTCCTGTCCCGTTTTTTCCGTCACAGACGCTTCCTGCCGGGATAACGCTTCCGCCGCAGCTCCTTCTTCCATCTGACTTTCCCCGGACGCCTGATATTCCTTACTTCGGATAAACGGCTCTACACGCTCCACGCACATACTGCCTTCTGTAATGGTTCCGGTTTTATCCAGACAGAGAGTATCTACTCTTGCCAGAGTTTCAATACAGTACAGCTCCTGTACCAAAGTTTTTTTGTTTGCAAGTACAAGCGCTCCCAGGGTCAGAGCCACACTTGTCAGAAGTACAAGCCCCTCCGGGATCATTCCCAGTACGCCTGCAACCATACTTACAATGGAATCTCTGAAGCTGTCGCCCACCATATAATACTGTTTATAAAACAGCATAGCTCCGATAGGCACAATAATAATACTGATCACCTTAAGGATAATATTCAGAGAGTTTCTCAGCTCTGAATTATGACGTTTAAATTCTTTTGCCTCACTGGTGATCTGAGAAGCATAGTTATCTTTTCCTACATGGATGATCTGGCAGGAAGCCTCACCGGAGGTTACAAAGCTTCCTGAAAACAGCTCGTCTCCCGGATTCTTTGGAAGGTTGTCTGCCTCTCCTGTTAAAAGGGATTCGTTTACCTCCAGGCTTCCTTCCAGTATCCTGGCGTCTGCAGGCACCTGATCTCCTGTTTTCAGGCACACAACATCATCCAGAACAAGCTCTTCTGTAGGAACTGTCCATTTCTTTCCTTCTCTCAGAACAATGGACTTTTTAGCTGTGAGAATCGCCAGCTTGTCGATTGTTTTTTTTGCCCGGATCTCCTGTGCGATTCCGATCAGCGTGTTGATAATAATGATACAAACAAAAAACGCATTTTTAAACGAGCCTACCATAAGAACCAGAACAAGCAGTACAAGGTTCAGAAAGTTAAAAAATGTCAGGGTATTTTCTTTTACGATCTGCTTGTAGGTTCTGGTATTGGGATTTTCATCAGCATTTGTCTGTCCTGCTTCAATCCTCTCTTTTACCTGTTCCTCTGTAAGTCCAGTCAAACTTCCACCTCGCAATATCATTTTATAATATAAGCAGAGCAAGGCTGCAACAGCAGCCTCCGGTTCTGTCCCTTATGGAACATTCCGGATTCTGTCTGTCACAGCCTTTTTTCTTAATACTCTTCCTCTGCTTCCTCTTCGCCTTCATGAATATCGGATTTTGGCTTGGAAAGCCCCTCGATCACAATGTGGTTCTTCTGAGCATAATCCCAGAGAGCTGCGTGAATGGCTTCCTCTGCAAGAAGTGAACAGTGAACCTTTACCGGCGGAAGTCCGTCAAGAGCCTCCATAACCGCTTTATTTGTCACCTTCATAGCCTCTTCAATGGTCTTGCCGATCACAAGCTCTGTGGCCATACTGCTGGTTGCCACTGCAGCGCCGCAGCCAAAGGTCTTAAACTTGCAGTCTTTAATGATATGAGTCTCATCATCAATATCAAGAAAGATTCTCATAATATCTCCGCATTTTGCATTTCCCACTGTTCCAACGCCGCTGGCGTCCTCAATCTCTCCTACATTTCTCGGATTCTGAAAATGATCCATAACTTTTTCGCTGTACATAACTTATTTCCTCCTGCTATGTGATAATATCGTATTTTCTCTTTGTTCCTGTCAGCCTTCAGGGTTCAGATTACCTGAATACAGGCCTTTTATTTCTGTTTCTTTACAAAATCCTCATAAAGAGGTGACATATTTCTCAGATTCTGAACAATTTCTTTCAGCTTCTCAACTGTGTAATCCAGATCTTCTTTTGTTGTCTCTTCGCTGAGTGTCAGACGAAGGGAACCGTGGGCGATCTCATGAGGAAGTCCGATAGCCAGAAGCACATGGGACGGATCAAGAGATCCTGATGTACAGGCCGAACCGCTGGAACCGCAGATACCATAGCTGTCAAGCATCAGAAGCAGGGATTCACCCTCAATAAACTGAAAGCTTACATTTACATTGTTGGGAAGTCTCTTTACCGGATCTCCGTTCAGCTTCACGTAAGGAATCTCTGATGTCAGTCTGCTGATCAGATAATCTCTCAGTTCAATTTCCTTTGCTGTACGCTCAGCCATTGTGTTTACTGCCCGCTCTGCGGCAGCGCCGTATCCTACAATTCCCGGAACGTTTTCTGTACCTGCACGGCGTTTGCGCTCCTGGGCTCCTCCGTGTACAAAGGAGCGGATCTTTACGCCCTTGCGGATGTACAGAAATCCGATTCCCTTAGGTCCGTTGATCTTATGAGCGCTGGAGCTGAGCATATCAATATTGCATTCATCTACATCGATCGGAAGCTGTCCAAAGGCCTGAACCGCGTCTGTATGGAAAAGAATTCCATGTTCTCTTGCAATCATTCCGATTTCTTTGACAGGCTGAACGGAACCGATCTCATTATTTGCAAACATAATGGAAATCAGGATCGTTTCCGGGGTAATGGCTTTTTCCAGCTCCTCCAGACAGACGATTCCGTTTTCATCTACATCAAGGTAGGTGATCTTTGCGCCTCTTTTTTCCAGATATTCACATGTATGAAGAATAGCATGATGCTCGATCTTTGTTGTAATTATGTGATTACCTTTTGCTTTGTATGCTTCAAAAGCAGCCTTTAACGCCCAGTTGTCAGATTCGGAACCGCCTGCAGTAAAGTAGATTTCTTCCGGTTTTGCCTTCAGGACTCCTGCAATCTGCTCTCTGGCTTTTGTTACCGCCTCCTTGCTGTGGACTGCGAAATCATATACACTGGATGGATTTCCATAATATTCTGTAAAATATGGCAGCATTGCCTCAACAACTTCAGGAGCTGTCTTTGTTGTAGCTGCATTGTCAAGATAAATCAATTTATTCATAACCTCTGTCCTCCTGTAATAATAAACGATGTTATATTTTCTCTTCCTGTTTTTTTCTGCTCTCTTCTATTAACTGACCAAGCATCAGAGTATCTACTGCCTGGGTAATACTGTCATTGATCCGCTTCCAGACAAGCTTTGCCACACAGATATCCTTTGTCTCACAATTTTCCTCAGGGGATGTGCCCGGACACTGCGCTGCTTCCAGACCGCCTTCCAGAACCCTCAGAATATCGCCAACAGAAATCTCATCTGCCGGCCTTCCCAGACGATAGCCCCCACATGCGCCTCTGGTGCTTTCCACCAGTCCGGCTCGTTTCAGCTTTGCCATTAACTGCTCCAGATAACTGACTGAAATATTCTGTCTTCCGGCAATACTCTGAATGGAAACAGCTTCCTGTTCACTGTATACTCCCAGGTCAATCATAGCTCGAAGCCCGTATATTGCCCTTGTTGACAGCTTCATCTGCTCACCTCTTTTAATTCCCAGTATTTTTGTCGGATTTACTGTAATTACAGTAACAGATACTCTTCGTTCTGTCAAGGTTATTTTTTGCATATATTTACAAAAAGTTATCAGGATATAATTATGTCAAAACAGAATTTTATTAAGGGAACTTTTATCCTGACCTGTACAGGACTTGCCAGCAGGGTCATTGGCTTCTTTTATAGAATATTCCTGTCACATTCTATTGGTGCCCAGGGACTGGGACTGTATCAGCTTATGGTTCCTCTGCAGAACCTTGTACTTGCCCTTACCACCTCCGGCATACAGACTGCTCTGAACCGTCTGATTGCTTCTCAGACTGCCTTAAAGCATCACAGAGAAGCAAAAAATATCTTCTGTACAGGACTTCTTACCGCTTTCTCGCTTTCTGTGGGAGCTTCATGGATTCTGTATACAAATTCTGATTTTTTTGCCGGACAGATCCTGAAGCAGCCCCTGACAGAACCTCTGCTGCAGATTCTTTCCTTCAGTTTTCCTTTAAGCGCCATTCATTCATGTATCAACAGCTATTATTTTGCCAGAAAAAAAGCCGGAATCCCTTCCGGACTGCAGCTTCTGGAACAGCTTGTCCGGGTAGGCTCCTCCTTTCTGATCTGCCGTATCCTGATTTCTCAGAGCAGGCCGGTTACTGCTTCCATTGCCGCAGGAGGCGCCCTTATTTCAGAGCTTTTTGCCGCATCTGCCGGACTTCTGATGATTGCGGCAGAATTTTCCGGAGAACAGTATTCCTTTTTTCAGGCATCCCGTTTTACAGCAAGGCTCGGGGAAATTTGTCATACCTCTTTTCCTCTTACTCTGAACCGGGTGCTTCTGACGCTGCTTGGAAGTATTGAAGTAGTCCTGATACCCCAGAGGCTTCAGCTTTATGGCCTGTCCCCTTCAGATTCTCTCGGCATTTACGGAGTGTTTACAGGAATGGCTCTCCCTCTGATTCTTTTTCCATCCACTGTTACAAATTCCGCCTCTGTTATGCTTATGCCATCTGTGGCAGAAATGCAGGCTCTTGGCTTCCGCAAAAGAATCCGCCATATTACAGGAAAGGCATGTACCGGCTGCATACTTCTCGGAGCCTTTTGCGCAGCAGGATTTTTTCTTTTCGGTCCTTTTCTTGGCAATTTTCTTTTTCACAGTCCCACTGCAGGAGTTTACATCCGCACCATGGCCTTTATCTGTCCTTTTCTGTATATGAATACTGCTCTGGTCAGCATCCTTCACGGTCTGGGAAAAAATGTCCGAAGCCTGCTCCACAATGCCGCCGGGATCCTGGTAAGGATTTCTTTTGTACTTTTTGCTGTCCCTGCAATGGGAATCCGCGGCTACCTGTACGGGATCCTTATAAGCGAAATCCTTTTAAGCTTCCTTCACATTACCGCTCTGTACCGTTGTGAATAACCGTCCCTGTTAATATTCACTCTGTTCACAAACAGTACCCTGTAAACAGTTACTGTTCCCTCCGTTCACGCAGCATCTGAACGGTAACTCCCGCATCAGGTTTTATCCCTTCTGTGAGCTTCTCTATCGACAACAGATGAAGAATCGTATATAATACTGTCGAGGAGGAACAATTATTATGAGCTTTTCATTTATCAAAAAATTACCAACACCGGAGGACATCCGGAATGAATATCCGGTAGACTCTGCTATTCAGACCTTAAAAGAAAAAAGGGACCAGGAAATACGGGACGTATTTACCGGAAAATCCGACAAATTTCTTGCCATTATCGGTCCCTGCTCCGCAGATAATGAAGATGCTGTATGCGATTATCTTCTGCGCCTGCGTAAGGTTCAGGACAAAATTTCAGACAAAGTTCTGATCATCCCGAGAGTTTACACAAACAAGCCGCGTACCACCGGAGAAGGCTATAAAGGAATGGTCCATCAGCCGGATCCGGAAAAGAAACCCAATATGCTAGCCGGACTGGTGGCTATCCGAAAAATGCATATCCGCGCCATTCAGGAAAGCGGTTTTACCTGCGCAGACGAAATGCTTTATCCGGAAAATTACCGTTATCTTTCCGACCTGCTTTCCTACGTTGCAGTAGGCGCCCGCTCTGTTGAGGATCAGCAGCACCGCCTGACCGTCAGCGGCATGGACGTTCCTGCAGGGATGAAAAATCCTACCAGCGGTGATTTCAGTGTAATGCTCAATTCCGTTACTGCCGCTCAGGGCTCCCACCGTTTCATTTACAGAAGCTGGGAAGTAGAAACCACAGGAAATCCTCTTGCACACACTATTTTAAGAGGCGCGGTAAACAAACATGGAGAGGCAATTCCCAATTACCATTACGAGGATCTTCGGCTTCTCTGGGAAAAATATCAGGAAAAGAACCTGCAGAACCCTGCAGTGATCATTGATACCAACCACTCCAACTCCAATAAACAGTATGAGCAGCAGATTCGTATTGCCAAAGAAGTCCTTCACAGCCGTCTTGTAGATCCTGAGTTAAAAACGCTGGTAAAAGGACTGATGATCGAAAGCTATATTGAATCCGGAAATCAGAAGATCGGAGGAGATCATATTTACGGAAAATCCATTACAGATCCCTGTCTTGGATGGGAAGATACAGAGAAGCTTCTGTATACGATCGCAGAAATGTGCTGATTAACTCCTGATATGTTTTATATCTTTTAAATGTCCGAACAACCTTACTTTACAGGCTTATTCGGGCATTTTTCTTTTGAACAAAAAATCAAACTATTTGCCGAAAAACAGATATTCTGTTTTCTGGCAAAACAATCTGACTGGAGGTACTGAAAATGACAGATATTTACTATATCGAAGATGATGAAAATATTGCATGCTCTGTAAAAGAATATCTTGAACAGCATAACTGCAAAATAATTACTTTTTCTACAGTAGCTCTTGCAAAATCAGCAATGCTGCAATCTCTCCCTGATATTGTTCTGCTGGATTGGAATATGCCTGACGGACAGGGAAGTGAGCTTTGCAGATGGATCCGGAGTCACTGGGAGCATCTCCCGGTTATTTTCCTGACAGTCCGCAGCGATTCTCATGATATTGTAGCTGGTTTAGGTTATGGAGCAGATGATTATGTGGTAAAACCATTTGAATTGAATGTGCTATATTCTCGCATTCTTGCTTTGCTTCGGCGAACAGGGCAAACTAACAATTCACGTCTGTCCTGTGATAACCTTTTGTTAGACAAAGAAAAAATGACTGTTTTCTGCAATCAGAGGGAAGTTATATTAAGCCAGCCAGAATATCAGTTACTTTTGCTTTTAATGGAAAATAAAGGGAAAACCTTAACCAGAGGCCAATTACTTGAATTCATATGGGACAGTAATGGGATTTATGTAAATGACAACACACTGACAGTTACAATGAAACGTCTTCGTGAAAAATTGAATAATCCTGGCTGTCTGAAAACTGTCCGCAGCTTTGGTTATCGTATGGAGGACACTGTATGACAGAAAGAAAAAAACAATTTCTGGCTTTTGGTCTTCCAATTATATTCTGTCTTACAGGAATCATACTTATATCAGTATTTGGATTGAATCTGTATCAGAAATCTGCATTTGAACACCTCTCAAAATTTTGTGAACTTCTTATACAAAATAATCCTGAGGCAGAACAACAGATTCTTTCCTCTGTGAAAGAGTACCTGGTCTCCCCCAGAGAACATTCCAATGAAACTTTCTTTTTAACCCGATATGGATATAAAAGTACTCAGTTTTATAATGGAACAGTCACAAATTTCTTTATCCTTTCCTCAATTATATTTGTAATGATTTCCGGCTGCTTCCTGTTTTCTTTATGGTGGATGAACCGGAGAAAAAAACTGCGGATATCAGAGTTAACAGACTATCTGGAACGGATCAATATCGGGAAAGAAAAAATAGTCATTCATACTAAAGAGGATGAATTTTCCTGTTTACAGGATGAAATATATAAAACAGTAACAGAGCTTATTTATACAAAAGAGGCAGCATTAAAATCAAAAAACAATTTTGCAGATAATCTTGCCAATATTGCTCATCAGCTAAAAACACCTGTTACAGCCGCATCTCTTTCCCTGCAGCTTATTCAAAACGAAATGCCGAATGTACGGACAAAACAAATAAAAAAGCAACTGGAACGATTAAGTGTATTAGAAGAAGCACTGCTTACTTTGTCCAAAATAGATGCCGGCACTTTACCATTTAAATATTCAAAAGTTGATATTTATACCGCTCTTACTCTTGCAGCAGATAATTTAAGTGATTTTCTGCAAAAAGAAGGTATATCTATATCAATTCCAGATAAAGGCTGTGTTGAGATTATCGGCGATATGGAATGGACTATGGAAGCATTTCTGAACCTTCTAAAAAACTGTATAGAACATTCCACTCAAAATGGAACCATATATTGTGATTACTCCACTAATCCTATATATTCAGAGATTTTAATATGGGATGAAGGAGAGGGCTTTTATCCCGATGATATCCCCCATCTTTTTGAACGATTTTATCGCGGAATAAATGCATCTTCTAATGAAATCGGTATTGGTCTTGCATTAGCGAAATCTATCTTTGAATTACAGAACGGAAATATAACTGCCCGCAATCTTCCAGATGGAGGAGCCTGCTTCGAAATCCGTATTTACAGTCACTGAAATGTCATTTTTCTTTGTTATACTAAAAAGCAACAAGGAATTTTCTTCTAACGGAAAGGAGCATCTGGCATGAAAATCTTAAAATGTGAATGTATTGGAAAAATATATGGTTCTGGTGCTAATCAGGTCCGGGCTCTGGATAAAGTTAATTTATCAGTTGAAAAAGGTGAATTTGTTGTAATTATAGGGGCCTCCGGTTCAGGGAAGTCTACGCTCCTGCATATTCTGGGAAGTGTAGAAAAGCCTACTAAGGGGAAAGTTCTCGTAGACGGTATTGATATTTCTTCTATGAGCCGGACACAGGCAGCAATTTTTCGCCGCAGGAAGGTTGGGCTGGTTTATCAGTTCTATAACCTGATTCCAACCCTTACCATCCAGAAAAATATTTTAATGCCTCTTTTACTGGATAAGAAAAAAGTAAATCAGGAATATTTTGAGCAAATAGTAAATTCGTTAGGGATTTCAGACAAACTAGATTTTCTTCCAAGTCAGCTATCAGGCGGGCAGCAGCAGAGAGCTGCAATCGCCAGAGCATTGATTTACCGTCCTGCTCTCCTTTTAGCAGACGAACCCACAGGAAATCTTGATCAAAAAAATTCCAAAGAAATTATTGATATGCTCAAATTATCAAATCGTAATCTCAATCAGACAATTTTGCTGATTACCCATGATGAGAAAATCGCATTGGAAGCAGATCGCATAATAACCTTAGAAGACGGAAAAATCATCAGTGACAGGAGAGGACGGTGTGTATAATGTGGAAAGATTTTTCAGCTGGCTTTATTAAAAAGAATAAAGCCTCCAGCATATCCATTGTTACAGCAGCTTTTATCTCTGCTCTGTTTTTATCACTGATATGCAGCCTGTTTTACAACTTCTGGATTTACGAAATTGAACAGATCACAATAGATGAGGGCAGCTGGCAGGGAAGAATTTCCGGGATAGATGAATCAGATTTATCTATAATAAAAAATTTTTCAAATGTAAAAAAAGCTGAAATCAATAATACGTTATCAACAGAAAAAACTATTGTCGCTGATGTCTGGTTCCAAAATATAAGAACTGTCTATAAAGATATGCCATTGATAACCGAAAAGTTAAATCTTGACAGTACTGCCGCCTCTTATCATGAACTGCTGTTGTCAAGATACATGGTACACAATCCTCAGGATAATAGTCCGCCGCTTTTAATGGCCTTTTTTATTGCCTTATTACTTGTGGTATCTGTTTCTTTAATCCTGATTATACATAACTCTTTTGCAGTTTCTATGTATGCAAGACTCCATCAATTTGGAATATTGTCCAGTATCGGAGCCACGCCAAGGCAGATTTTTACCTGCCTCCTGCAGGAAGCTGCAATGCTCTGTATCCTTCCAATTTTAACGGGCAGTTTGCTTGGAATCGCAGGCAGTGCTTTGACAATAAAAATTATAAATTTTTTTGCACAGGAAATAGCAGGGCGACATAATGCCGTTTTTCAATATCACCCTGTTGTGTTTATGGCAACTATTTTTGTGTCAGTTTTAACTGTATTTATTTCTGCCTGCTTACCTGCAAAAAAATTAATTAAACTGACTCCTCTTCAGGCATTGCAGGGCACAGATGAACTACACTTAAAAAAGAAAAAGCATTCCTGCTTATTATGCAGGATATTTGGAATAGAAGGAGAATTGGCTGCCAATGCACTGAAAGCACAGAGTAAAGCGCTTCGTACTTCTCACCTTTCTCTTACCCTTTCTTTCTTAAGTTTTACTATAATGCTTTGCTTTTTCACTCTAGCAGATATCAGTACAAATTATACTTATTTTGAAAGGTATCAGGATGCCTGGGATATAATGGTAACCCTGAAAAACACTGATATTTCTGAGTTTCGTCAGGGAGAAGAGCTTAGAAATCTGCCAAATGTCAGAAACAGTCTTGTATACCAAAAAGCAATAGCTGAATGTTCCATACCGGAGACAGAAATCAGTGATGAGTTAATACATTTAGGAGGCCCGGAGGCTGTCACAGATAATTCTATAAATACAGAAAAATGCAGCTACTCTGTAAAAGCGCCAATCATCATTATAGATGATAAAAGCTTTGAGGAATATTGCAGACAATTAAATATTGTACCAAGGCTGGACGGAAGTATTGTGCTTAATCGTATTTGGGACAGCTTAAACAGCAATTTTCGCTATAAAAAATATATTCCTTTTATAAAAAATCAGCAAAGAACCATCACCCTGCAAAACATTGAAAATACTGAAATATCAACAGATATTCCGGTTCTTGCTTATACACAGGAGCCTATGACATTAAGAGAAGAATATGAGGATTATACATTAGTTCAATTTATTCCTTTATCACTGTGGAAGCAAATATCAGGAGTAATTGGTCATACTGAACCAGAGACATATATACGAGTACTCGGACCAGAAAAAGTAACGCTTCCCAAACTAAATGAATTACAAAGTGAAATTTTACGGACACTGTCTCAGAAAGATAACATTTTAATCGAAAATCGTATTCAGGAAAAAATATCTGATGCTACAATGAAAAAAGGAATGATTCTGGTGTTAGGCTCGTTATGCGTTTTACTGGCCGCTATTGGCCTTTCCAACATTTTTTCCAACACTCTGGGTTTTTTAAGACAGAGAAAACGAGAATTTACCAGATATGCTTCAATAGGAATGTCTCCAAAAAGTATGAAAAAAATGTTTGCTATTGAAGTATTAGTGATTGCAGGACGCCCTCTTGCCATTACAGTTCCCTTGACCATAATTATAGTCGGTTTTATGATCACTGCAAGCTACTTAAATCCAGTAGAATTTTTGAAAAAGGCACCATTTATTCCTGTTTTAATATTCTTTTTATTCGTGTTCGCGCTTGTTAGTCTGGCTTACTATATAGGCGGAAAGAAACTTCTCAAAAGTGATTTGATTGATATTTTACAAAATGATACTATGATTTAACCTATAAAAAGCCTTATTGTGATTGAAAGCACACCCCGGCATTCAGCTTCTGGGGTGTGCTTTCATATAAACATCTCTCATTTTTACAGTATCCAGCCCCAGATACATCTGAGTGGATGAAATGTCCGAATGACCAAGCATTTCCTGAACACTTTTTATATCTGCTCCATTCTGCAGCATGTGGACTGCAAATGAATGCCGAAGCGTATGAGGAGTAATATCCTTGTGGATTCCGGCATTCTCCGCATATCCCTTAAGCACCTTCCAGAACCCCTGCCTGCTCATGGGCTTTCCGGAGCAGTTTGTAAAAAGAGCTGTTTCTCTTTGATTTTTCACAAAAAAATCTCTTGCCTCATCCATATATCTCTGCAGCATGTCACGGCTGACATTCCCAATGGGAATCACCCGCTCCTTTCCGTTGTCATGGCAGATCACATATCCGAAGCTTAAATTCACATCCTCTGTTTTAAGAGCCAGAAGCTCGCTGACACGCATTCCGGTAGCATAGAGAAGCTCCATCATAGCTTTATCCCTGATTCCCTTGCCTGTATGGGGATTAGGCTGACTGAGAAGCCTGTCTACTTCCTGTACAGTCAGAATTTCCGGCATTTTCTTTTCTATTCTGGGTGCTCTTAAATTCTCAGACGGGTCCTCAGAAACCACGCCTTTTTTTAACAGATAATGAAACAGAGCTCTGATAGATGCAATATTTCTGGATATGGTAGAAGATGCAAAGTCTGCGCTCTGCATTTCACTTACATAAGCCTTCAGATCTGATTCTGTCACTTCGTCCGCATGAGCGATTCCCTGTTTCTCAAAATATACAGCCATTTTTTTCAGATCCCTCTGATAGGAAACCTCTGTGTTTCCAGAAGTATTTTTTTCATTGTGAAGATATTCAATAAAATCATTGATAAGCTTTTCCATTTTTATCTCCGCCGTCCATTCCGCATTTGAATTACTGTTCATTACGCCCAGATCATAAGTAGTGTATCATACATTATACACTGGTTTTTCTTAAAATCAAAGCACTTTTCACTCATCATTATTTCAGTATCGTTATTTCAAAAAAGCTCCAGGCTTTTCATCAGAACCTCCATAACCGGAGGATTGCACCAGGTTTCCAGCAAAATTCCTCCCATACAGACCACTGCGCATAAAAGAACGCGAAACGCATAGGAGGATACCTCTCCGGCAATCAGCCCACGGCTCTTCCAGATTTCCAGAGACTGCCGGTATATCAGCCACATCAGCCAGAAAAAGCAGGGAAAGTATAAGAGGTACTGAGGAAACAAGGCTCCCAGTCCTACAATTCCACCCTGAAGTCCAAACTGAAGAATGGACATAGTAAGAAGAAGCCCTGTGCGAACGCCCATATATAAAATTCCCATCACCGCCAAAGGCGCCCCGAATACAGACACTCCACAAAGGGCTGAAATCAGAAATACACTTCCCCTCATTTTAAGTACCTGCAGAAAATATTCGCCTTTGTCAAGACTGTTGTCTGCAAAGGCTGCCAGCAGATACAGAGAAGCCGCTGTTTTCTGATGCCATTCATACTTCCACATTACGTTTGGAATCACCACTCCTGCCAAAAATCCAAAAAAGAAAAGCCAGTACACAGGAAGGCTTCCCCTTCTGTACAGTTCCAGTCTTTTTTTCATATCCTCACCCTGTACCAGTTTACGGGACTTACGTCCAAAATATGCCTGTGCCTTTCACAGTCTTCCTTCGTACGCAAAAAGCCGTGTGAAATTTCTTTCACACGGCTTATATACTTCATTTAATGAACAATGGTGCATGACCTGTCAGAATTATTTCGCGTAGTCCACTGCTCTGCTCTCACGAATCACATTGACTTTAATCTGACCCGGGTATTCCAGTTCAGCTTCAATCTGCTTCGCAATATCTCTTGCCAGCAGGACCATATCTGCATCTGTTACATGCTCTGGTACTACCATTACGCGAATCTCTCTGCCCGCCTGAATAGCAAAGGACTTGTCTACTCCCTTGAATTCATTGGTGATATCCTCCAGCTGTTTCAGTCTGTTGGTATAGGTTTCCAGTGTTTCTCTTCTTGCGCCCGGCCTTGCCGCGGAAATCGCGTCAGCAGCCTGTACAATACATGCAACAAGAGATTCCGGTTCCACATCACCATGATGGGATGCAACTGTATTAATCACGACAGCAGATTCTTTATACTTCTTACAAAGATCCACTCCAATCTGAATATGAGATCCTTCTACTTCATGGTCAATGGATTTTCCAATGTCATGAAGAAGTCCGGCTCTCTTAGCCATACGGACATCCACGCCGATTTCACCTGCCAGGATTCCGGAAAGCTGTGCAACCTCAATGGAATGTTTCAATGCATTCTGTCCATAACTGGAACGGAATTTCATTCGTCCAAGAAGCTTCAGAAGCTCCGGATGGATTCCATGTACTCCTACGTCCATGGCTGCATTTTCGCCGTCTTCGCGAATCTGCACTTCCACTTCTTTCTGAGCCTTTTCCACCATCTCCTCGATTCTTGCCGGATGAATACGACCGTCAACAATCAGCTTTTCAAGAGCAACTCTTGCAACTTCTCTTCGGATCGGATCAAATGCAGAAAGAACAACAGCCTCAGGAGTATCATCAATAATCAGATCAACACCTGTCAATGTTTCCAGAGTGCGGATATTTCGTCCTTCACGTCCGATGATCCTGCCCTTCATTTCATCGCTTGGAAGCTGTACCACAGAGATCGTTGTCTCTGATACATGATCCACAGCAC
Source organism: Blautia sp. CAG:257 (assembly GCF_000433815.1). Taxonomy (NCBI): domain Bacteria; kingdom Bacillati; phylum Bacillota; class Clostridia; order Lachnospirales; family Lachnospiraceae; genus Blautia; species Blautia sp. CAG:257. The sequence continues at coordinate 3,345 of NZ_HF999113.1, read as the reverse complement.
ATTTCTGAATGGCATTTACCACATATTCCTTGGCTTTCTTGCCTGCTTCTTCCTTTGCGCGGTTTTCAAGCTCTTTATAGAGTCTTGCCACATCCACCTTCACATCGTCTTCTACAGTTTTCAGCAACTCGTCTTTTGCCTGTTCGGAGGTCAGACCGGAAATTCTTTCCAGTTCCTGTACTCCCTTCTGTTCAAGCTCTTCTACTTTCTTTTCTCTTTTCTGCAGTTCAGCAGCTTTTGCTGTGCATTCAGTCTCACGCTTTTCTACGATATCCGCCTTTTTATCTACGGATTCTTCCTTGGATAAAACACGTCTCTCGTATTTTTGCAGCTCGTTTCTGCGTTCCTTGGTTTCTTTCTCCAGTTCATTTTTTGTTCGGAGAGATTCTTCCTTCACTTCCAATAAAGCTTCTCTTTTTTTTGTTTCAGCAGTTTTTAAAGCTTCATCTATGATGCTTCTTGCTCTGTCTTCTGCTGTGCCGACAACCTCGGCGTCCTTTTTTGCCTTATTTTCGACAGCAAGCTTGCAAGTAAGAGGAACCGCAATAAGCAGTGCGACCACTACAGCGACAATTACACTTATGATGATAGTTGTCACAGGAGCACCTCCTTATTTAGTTTTCATTGTACAAATACAACAATACAAGTTTATCTGTTTTTGAGAAATCTGTCAAGTTTTTCTACCTATTTGTTGCCATAATTTTTATGAAAACTGATCTCCATTTCCTCCAGAACAGAGGAAATTTCTCCAGGCCGGAACCCCCGTCTTGCCAGATACCCGTACAGACGGCGCATCTCCTTTTCGTCCAGTTCTGTTCCCGGACTGCATCGCTTTTCTATGGTGCGCCTCAGCACCATCCTCTCGTCAGGTTCCTCCAGGCTGCACACCTGCTCCCACGCTTCAGAGGCAGTCTCCCTGTCAATTCCTTTTGTATAAAGCTCCTGAAAGATCTTCTGCCGGCTTTTTTCATGAATACGATATGTAATATAATTCAATGCATATCTGCTGTCATTGATATATCCATAGCTTTTTACATAAGATACTGCGTCCAGAACCGCCTGCTCTGAAAAACCTGCCTGCAAAAGACGGTCGCTGAGTCCTTTCTCTGTCCGGTCCATACGTTCCAGAAGCTTCATGGCCTTTTTTCGCGCCTGTCTCTGTTCTTCCTGAATTTCCATCATCATACTGTCTTATCAGGTCTCGTCAGCTTCTGCCGGGGAAGTGCTTTCTTTGTCTGCGCCTGCTGCTTCCGCCTCTCCCTCTTCTCCCGGAAGAAGATGGTAATGGATCCTTACCTTTTTTTCTATTTCTTCACATATTTCCGGATGTTCCTTAAGAAATACCTTTACATTCTCACGTCCCTGACCGATCTTTTCTCCCTGATAGGAATACCATGCACCACTTTTGTTTACCACTGAGCACTCTGCCGCCAGGTCGAGGATCTCTCCCTCTCTGGAAATTCCGGTTCCGAACATAATGTCAAACTCTGCCTGTTTAAACGGCGGAGCAACCTTATTCTTTACTACTTTTACTTTGGTATGATTTCCCACCATTTCTCCGCTCTGCTTCAGAGTTTCGCCTCTTCTGACATCAAGACGTACCGATGCATAAAACTTCAGAGCACGTCCGCCTGTAGTTGTCTCCGGATTTCCGAACATAACTCCAACCTTCTCGCGAAGCTGATTGATAAAAATAACCACACAGTTGGATCTGCTGATCACAGCAGTCAGCTTACGGAGAGCCTGTGACATCAGACGGGCATGAAGGCCTACATGGCTGTCTCCCATCTCTCCCTCAATCTCTGCCTTAGGAACCAGGGCTGCAACAGAGTCCACGATTACAATATCCAGAGCACCGGAGCGCACCATAGTCTCAGTGATCTCCAGAGCCTGTTCTCCGTTATCCGGCTGAGAAATATAAAGATTGTCGATATCCACACCGATATTTTTTGCGTAAACAGGATCAAGCGCATGCTCCGCGTCAATAAATCCCGCAATTCCACCGCGTTTCTGAACCTCTGCAACCATATGCAGGGCAACGGTTGTTTTACCACTGGATTCCGGTCCATAGATCTCAACAATACGTCCCTTGGGCACGCCGCCTACTCCAAGGGCAATATCAAGCCCCAGAGAGCCGGTAGGAATCGTCTCTACCTGCATATGAGCCCCTGATTCACCCAGTTTCATAACAGAGCCCTTTCCATACTGTTTCTCAATATGTGAAAGCGCGGATTCCAGTGCCTTCTGCTTCTCTTCATTTATCATAATCTCAATTCTCCTTATCGCTGTTCTTTATTGATTTCACAAACTTATGTTCGCTTTTATATGTACATGCTATTATAATTTGCCCTTATTGTCAAGTAAAAGTTTTCGACAAAAAATACAGGTTCCTTTACTTAAAGAACCTGCACCTTTTATTCTCTGCAAATTGCAGCTGCATATGAGTTTTACTTTTCTGTATGTCCGAAGGATAAACTGAACACCTATTTTCTTCCGGCCTTTACGGTTGTAAACCAGAGCATGGCAAGCCCTGCAGCCATCACAAAAATACTGATAAACTGAGATGTGGACAGAATCCATACACTTCCTCTGATAAGATCTCCTCTGAAAAATTCCAGTACAAACCGTCCCGCGCTGTAAAAAATCATATAGCAGGCAGCTACCTGTCCGTCTGCTTTTTTGTTCCGGGCAATCCAGAGCAGAATCCCAAAATGCACGAAATCAAGCACACTGGAATAAATCTGAGTAGGAACCAGAGCCACCCCATTAGGGGCAAAATCAGAATCATGGAAGGTAATGGACGGCCATCCGGAAGTTTCTTTTCCGTAGCAGCAGCCTGCCAGCAGGCAGCCGATTCTTCCAAATCCCTGAGCAAGAGCCACAGACGGGATCATAAGGTCAAAATATTTCAGGAAATTCAGTTTTGTTATCCTGCTGTACAGCCAGCCTGCGATAATTCCTCCTATAATTCCTCCATAAACAACAAATCCGTCTGTCATTGTCCTTAAAATAAAACCCGGATCTGCTACAACCTCTTTCCATTCTGTGATCCAGAACAAAAGCTTGGCGCCCAGAAGTCCTCCCACCAGACACCACAACACCAGAAAAAATATCTGGTCTGTATCTGCACGGTATTTTTTTGCCCGGTATTCTGCTGTCAGCCACGCCGCAAACACACCCACTGCGATCATAAAACCATAGCTGTACACAGTAAAAGGTCCAATGGTAAAAAGCTCATTTTTCATGGGAATCCCTCCAGTCTTTCCATACATTCAGCAACATCCCGTTTACCCTGTCATTACAGGTTCCGTCTTCTTCGGCATCGTATTCTCCGCATACGTCCAT
>NZ_HF999112.1:52390-53017 GCF_000433815.1 Blautia sp. CAG:257 | reverse complement strand
TTCCAGCTCCTGCACCTTCATATCTCCCTGGCTCCATGCAGTAACGGCGTCCCCTGGCCGGAGTACGTCCTTGTCCACAGAAATATAAAGGGGAAGATCGTTTGAAATCTCTTCAAAAAAAGTTTTCTTATGCTGTTCCGTCATCTCTCTCAGGCTTTCTCTGGAAAGAAACCGAACCTTATTTCTGATTTCTTCTTCCGTCTGTTCACAGGCATTTCTGTCCGGTCCCACAAGGATAAGCTCCTGCAGAAACGGAAGGGCCTTTAAAGCCTCTGCCGCCCATCCTCCGCAGGACAGAAGCCCTCCGAATGCAGGCGGCTGCATGTCCGTGTGATTGTCAAATACAAGCAGGCGAAATGGCGTGTGTACTTTTTTCAGCCAGAGCAGGCTCATATAATGATAGTTCCCAGAATCCACAAAATGAATGCCTTTTACCGGCAGATCTGCAATTTTCTTTTCCAGTATTTCCTGAGCTTCCCCGTCACAGTAGCAGCTGCACCCGGAAAGCCCCTGCACATCCACCCAGGAAATTTTTTCTTCCCGATAAAATTCCTGTTCTTTATAAACTCCGGTAAAATTCATTAAAACAATTTCATTCTTATCTGTCATAAAATCTTCCTGTCATAA
>NZ_HF999112.1:15287-52327 GCF_000433815.1 Blautia sp. CAG:257 | reverse complement strand
CCTGCCGTACCTGACAGGAACAGCACTTCTCTGAACCAGTTCAATACCGCAGCTCTTTCTATTTATTTTTTATATGATTTTATTCAGGCTTTGTCAATAGAACCGAACAGTTCCATTTTTTCTTTTACAGTTGCCTTGATTGCTTCAAATCCCGGAGCAAGAAGTTTACGAGGGTCAAATCCTTTGCCCTGCTGATCTTTGCCTTCTTCGATGTATTTACGTGTAGCTTCTGCGAAAGAAATCTGGCACTCTGTATTTACGTTGATCTTGGATACGCCAAGGTCAATAGCTTTTTTGATCATATCAGCCGGGATTCCTGTGCCGCCGTGAAGAACCAGAGGCATGTCTCCTGTAAGCTGCTGAATTGCATCCAGAGTCTCAAAGCTTAATCCAGCCCAGTTTTCCGGATATTTTCCGTGAATGTTTCCGATACCTGCTGCCAGGAAATCGATTCCCAGATCTGCAACCATCTTACATTCTTTCGGGTCTGCGCACTCGCCCATACCTACAACGCCGTCTTCCTCGCCGCCGATAGAGCCAACTTCTGCCTCAAGAGACATTCCGTGCTCAGCAACGATTTTAACAAGCTCTTTTGTTTTTTCAACGTTCTCTTCGATCGGATAATGAGAACCGTCAAACATAATGGAAGTAAATCCTGCCTCTACACATTTCAGACATCCTTCATAGCTGCCGTGATCCAGGTGAAGAGCAACCGGAACAGTAATGTTCAGTTCTTCGATCATTCCTTTTACCATACCAACAACAGTTTTATAGCCTGCCATATATTTTCCGGCACCTTCGGAAACACCAAGAATAACCGGAGAGTTATTTTCCTGAGCTGTTAAAAGGATTGCCTTTGTCCACTCAAGGTTGTTGATGTTGAACTGTCCTACTGCATAATGGCCTTCTTTAGCTTTTTTCAGCATTTCTGACGCGTTTACTAACATGATAATTCCTCCTAATCTTTTGCGGGAGCAGACATTCGTCTCTCCCGAAATATAATCTTAGTTTACCAGATTCATTTCATTTCGTCTACTGTTTTGTTCAAATATTCACGCCCCGGCGTTACTGCCCGCTCCGTTCCCGGCGCCTGAAAACAGTTATGACCCGGTTCCTCTGTGATATTCTCCAGTAAGCTTTTCCAGAAGAGCATCTGTTTTTTCTTTTTCCACTGTGATCCCCGGTTTTGCCGCAAAAATCCTGAGAACTTCTGCCACCTCGCTCATAAGCTCATCGTCTGCTCCCAGTTCCCTGGCCTGAGCTTTATACTCTTCCTCTGTCCGCACACTGTGCAGCGCCAGAAGGCAGGTTTTCAGAGCCTGTCTTTCGCCGCCCGATTCCCATTCCTTTCTGAAATACTCCAAGGCCTTTTCCATCTGGAAAAGGTAGCTGAAAGCACAGCCCAGATTGTGGCATACTTTTGCAGTAAGCCCCTGTCCATATTCTTCCAGATCATTTTCCTCAAGAAGCTTCTGATAAACCTGAATGGCATGAACGTACATACCGTTTTCCATCAGAGCGTCGCCTTTTTGTTTTTCTCTGACCTGGCGGGATTCTCTGTCAAGCTTCTGTATCCTGGCATTCAGAACCTTCAGCTCCTCATAGGTCAGATAATTGATCTCCTTAAAAACAGGATAAAGAACATCCTCCAGACTGGAAAATTTTCCAAGATTCGCTCTCAGCCTGGCGGCAAGCCCCGGAAGATTCAGTTCATCCTGAAGCCAGAGACACAGTCTTTCATTCATCACAGTATCATCAATCAGATAAAGATTGTGAAAAAGATAGTAACACAGTTCTTCCAGAGTGTAGATATTTGTGCTGATATTCTCAATAAAATACGGAGAATCCGCAGTTTTTGTCTGACATAAAATGTATCCGCTCAATGACTCTCCTCCTTTACCACTGTACGATTTCTTCCCATTTTTTTCCGCTGGAAGGGAACATTTCTCCAAAACCAAGATCCTTTACTGTGATCCTGCACTCTTTTCTGGATATATACTGAAGTTTTAATAAAAGTCTGGTCGTTTTATTGGGGCGCTTGGGAAGCCCCGTCAAAAGCATTCCCATTCTCTTTTTTTCTGTTTCTCCCATGGTTCCCACCACAAAAACAAGTTCTTCTGTATTGTCCAGGATCAGCTGGCAGCAGGCTCTGCTTTCATACCAGTTATTTCCTGCCTCCAGAAGAGGATAATAGGCAGGCGCCCCCATAACCCTCATCTCCATCCCCACGTCTTTGAGCACAAGGGAGCTTCCCAGATACCGATAGCCTTTCAGTCTTTTATTAATCAGCTTTTCCGCGCCTGCGCCGCAGGCTCCTGCCGCAAAAAGATTGTTTCCAAAAAACACCTTTCGTTTCTGATAGCAAAGCAGCTTAACAGATTTCACAGCCCACTCCTGGTCAAATCCCTCGCCATTGATCTGAATACTGGAATAAAGATCCGTGCCAAGAGTTTCCTTTACAAATTTATAAAAATCCTCATCTCTTTCCTGCGCAGGCTGTCTCAGCTTTGCTTCTACAGGATTTTCCAGCCTTACAAATACAGGTCTGGTTCCCGAGCTCATAACAAGCTTCCGAAAAACAACCTTATCCTTGCTGAAGCTGTACCACCCCACGCTTCTGTTCCAGGTTTCCACCTTCTGGGTAAGCACATAATAATAAAAGCTCTCTTCATAATCCAGAAGACTGAACTGGTCCTCAGAAAGTCCCAGAAATTCTGCTGCCTTCTGAAGATTCTCCACCTGGATCGAATCCATGGTCTCCATGGTAACGGTCAGAGATTTTATATTTTTTTCCACTTCCATGACTCCCGGAAATTTCAGCATTCCTCTGAGAAAAAGCCCCAGAATCTCCCAGGGTTCTCTATCCTCGCCGGCCACATGAACTTTTTCCCGGCTCATGGACACTGCATAAAGATCCTCCAGCAGAAATCCGCCTTTTTCTCTGGCAAAATATTCCGCTTCCAAGCCAATACAGTATTCTTCCTGATCTGTGTCCGTCCTCCTGCACAGACAGGTGGGAGTTTCATAGAGACTGCTTCCCACCTTTACAGGCAGGGAACGCGCTTCCTCCGCCTTCCGGTCATAGTAACAGATCTGTGAATATTTTTTTCCAAAATCAATACCAATGATCAAATCCCGTGTTTCATTCATTTTTCCTGTTCCTTTTCTATGGCAAACATTTCTTTCACATACTGTTCCTGACGCAGATAACGCTTCAGTCCTTTTTCAACCTCATGTTTTTTTCCAAGCCTTCTTGCAGACAGAAGCTGATTCAGAAGCTGATATTTGCTGCCCGGAATTCCTTCTATCTTTTTCATGGTAACGGTTCGCTCTACAGTTTCCCTTACCTCTCCGTTTCTTTCAATATGGAAGTAATAATGCAGGGTTTCCCCGTAAAACAGTGTAAATGTTTTTGTAAAAATACCCTCATACATTTCTTTTAACGGTTCGCTTTTATACTCCCGTTCCCCTCCAAGTCCGGCATCCAGAGCGTAGCGAAGAGTTACCTTCGCCTCCGGATGAGCATGACATTCTACAAAAGTCTTGTCATCTAACTGCCACAGGCCGAGAAGCTCCGCAGGCAGCCTCCTGAAAAATCCAAATACCAGCTGATCTCTGGCACATTCTTCCAGAATTTCCTCTGCTATTTTGCGGTGTCTGGTTTTCATGTGCTTTTCTTTTGAAATGTCCATCAAAAGCGCAAGTCTGCATATCCTGTTCACCGGCCAGTGGTTTTCCCATGCATATTCCAGACGCTGTCTGATAAACCGCGTCATAGGGTATTCCTTTACAAAAATCCCATAAGCCACCTGAGTAAGATAAGCCCCTGTGATCCGCTCTTTGCCTGACTGTTTCACATAAGATTCCAGAACGCTTTCTCCCTCTTTGCGGTAATCAGATGTAAACATCAAAAGAGAAAGGATTCTTTCTTCCAGATCATAGGTGTCCATCTCAAAGCCTTTTGCGCTTTTCCATATGGAAAGAAGCTCGTCAACCGGCCCGAAGCGGTAAAGCATCAGATAATGAAGGATCACCTCATCATATTTCCCCTGTCGGTACACTTCGGACGCCAGAGAAAGCAGCTCATCATCCTCTGCCATATCTGCTTTCAATATCATCCGGCTTGTAAGCTTGAGAAGACTGCCAAGCTCCAGACCTTCATAACCAAATTCCTCCACAAGCCCCATAGCCTGCCGGAACATTCTTCTGGAAATCAGTATTTCCAGAAGCTTTGCACAGTCTACTTCTGCATATTCCCAGTAATCCATTTCATGCAGATACCTGTCCAGATCTTCCCCCTGAATATGTTCTGAATAATAGTCAAGGAGCTGTTTTCTTATGCTTTTTCTGTACTCATCTGTACATGCAGGGGACTCTGACAGTTTCTGAAAATATTCCAGATTCTCTGCACACATTTTTTCCTTTTCACAATAATGAAGAAGAACTCCCGGATCCCATGCTCCCAGCTTCAGGAATTTCGCAGCAGCCTGACTGTCGTCTGTAAGCTTTTTCAGATTATAATGTACGGTTGACATATACCGTCTCTGATTTTCATCTTCAAACAGAATCACAGCATCATCTGTATAAATCCTCGGATATGCCACGCCCTGTATGCATGGATAAACCTCTTCCTCTTTCATCTGACTATGGCAGACGATCACTCTGCGGATTTTTTTGTCATCACAGTAAAGACGGTAGGTAAAAAGCTTTCCGGCAGCCAGCTCCGCCTCTTCTCCGGTCTGTGGATCCAGCAGAAATTCCTGATAGACAACCGCATAGTTTTCGTCCATATGCCCTTCTGCAATTTTTGCCCGGGCAAATTTTTCCATAGTATCCCGGTAGCTTTCATAAACCTGGGGCTCCTTCTCTTTGCAGGTGATCACACTTGCATAGACAAAGGCCTTCCGGCTGTCGCCAAGGGTATTGTCATTGTAGTTAAAATACATCAGAAGAGGCTTGGGCAACTCTCTCTGATAGGAGATATCCATAGTCTCCACATAATATTCATACAGTCTTGTAAGCCGCAGCCCCTGCTGGACCGCCAGAGAAAACCAGCGGAAATATTCCGGCTTACGGGGATTGCCCTTCATTACATATTTACACACTGCTTCCAGAATATCCTCGGAAGGAAATTTTTCATAGCCTGCCACAAGAGCCTGATACAGACTTCCGGAAAAATTCTTTTCATATCCGGACAGATAAGCCATACGCATAACCAGCTCTTCTGTAAGCAGTCCTCTTTTTCCCGCAAAACAGAATACCTGGATCCAGAAGGGACTGAGCCTGTGAAAAAGTGTGATATCCTCGCTGATCCACTTCCACGCCTCCATATACAGAAGAGGACTTGTACAGCCTCTTTCAAACTGTTCTTCCATCATAAAGATTCCCTCTGAAGGAAGATTTTTATAGCCGCCGTCCATCTGAAGGAGAAGCCATAACAGCTGAAAACTGTCTGCTTTCTGCATATGGAGATTCTGGATCCGCCACACTGCCTGAGCCTTGTCTCTATAAAGCCCCGTAAGAGTACAGAGATACAGATAAACTCCGGCAAGCTCCAGCTCTTCCCCTGAAAATTCCTTGTTCTGGTATTTTTTAAGGATTTCCACAGCCTCCTCATTCCGGCCTTCCAGATGACAGATATATGCCTCATACATCTGGTATTCCGGATAATCACAGCCGGAAGCACGAAGCTGGTTCAAAATAAAGCGTGTACTTCCGATCCAGGTCTTAACGTCCATTCTGCCTTCCCGGTATTCCAGATAGTCTTTTACCATGGACGCTCTGTGTTTTTTTTCTTCAGCCCTTACATCTGCCCTGACCCTTGGTCCTCTGGATGCCATGATTTCATAAACAAGCTTCTGATAGGGGCTTCTCACAATAATCCGCCCCGTCTGATTTCCGTCTTTCAGCCTGTCCGCATGGATCACGTATTCAATACGGCAGGTGCTTCCGATAAATTCCTCCTGGGTGATCACCCGGCGCTCCACTTCCAGAAAATCGCCATGAGTTTCTATGTCCAGACGCAGATGCCCCCAGCCGCTTTTTTGTATATCAAAGGATTCCTGCACTGATTCCCTTATCTCATAAAATTCATTTCTGACTGTTTTCAGGGAAACAGATACCGGTTCCTTTTCCTTTAAGCCCACAAAAAATTCTTCCAGATTCTGATAGGTGACAGGCTGATGCGAAAGCCCTGCATAAAGAGCTTTTTGTCTGTTGTCTGCCTTTTCCATCATCTCCGGAAAACATTTATCATTAAAAAGGCGATATGCCTCCCGGAAATCTTTTTTTGCGATTTCCCGGAAGGCTTCCATATTTTTTATTTCTTTCTGTGTATTTCTGAAACTGTCCTTTTCCGCATGGATTTCAAAAGGAATTTTGTATTCTCCTGCACTGGAGGTAATACACAGCCATCCGCTGCACTGATCTCCGGGCTTCATTCCTGTTCCGTCCACTCCATAAGCTATGCAGACTGTTGTACCGGAAAACCTGCGGCTTCCGGGAACAAATCTGCGGCTGGACGACGTCACATAGCCCTGGATCTTTTCGTTTTCCTCTGTTCCAAGATAGAGTTCTCCCCTGACAGTCTTGCCTGCCTCCAGGGAAATCTCCAGCCGTTCCTGAGAAAAAAGAAGAGACGGCTGCCCGTATCTGAATTTTCCACTCAGTAATTGTTCAATCTTTCTCTTCAATATGGTTCACCTTTTTTTCCTTTTATCTATGATGCGTTTTTATATCTCGCGTAAAATGAATACTCGCTTTACTTTTTCAACTCGATTTCTATTATACACTACTATGGGAACAGGCGCAAGAAAGTATCAAACTCTCCTGCGCCTGTCATTTTTTGCACTATTGCTGTTCAATGGACAAGGTCAGGTATGCCAGCCGCTTCGCCAGCGCTTTTCGCAGGCAGTTCAGCTTTAATCCATCAGAATGCACTTCTGTAAACACAAAAAATTCAAAAAAATGTATCACAAAAAACATTCACATATTGTTTTTTGTGATACAGATATTGACCGGATTTATATTCCACTGTCGGAGCCATAATCGGCTGCTCCCATATTCTGTTTTTGTTCATGCTCATACAATTTTTTAATCTTCTCTGCTGTCTGCTGCAGTTTCTGAGCACATTGTCCAAATATCCTCAGTGCCATATCTCCTGTTGTAAGCCGTGTGATGCCGCCCTCTGTTTCTGAAGCTTCATCAAGAATCTGCCAGATTTTTTCCTGAAGCTGCAAATTGGCTGCCGTATCTCTAAGTTTAGTCAAAAAGATATTCGCCACATGTGTGTACCCCTCATACATGCCTATCCCTTCCATCGGCATTCTGTCAGGCTCGTAGCAGGTGTTGTCGCGGTAAATCAGTTTATCATTTCTGTACAGAAGGACTTTTGAGGAAAATCTGCTGTACCGAAAACATTCATTATGTGCTTTTCGGCCACAGGAAATAATTTCCAGCAGGAACAGGCAGGAGGTTTCGTCTTCCAGATGAATCGTCATTCTGCTGTCAAAGGATGACTGTGCGAATGGAATAACCGGCTGGGGATAATAATACAGTGTGGCATTTTTATCCACCTGTACTTCAATAGTCCGGGATGCTGCTCCTTCGTCCATTTTATGAATTTTTTCAAAGGACTGTGACAGTACTTCCAGGTCTGCCCCTTCTTTTACATGGTAAAAAAAATTCTGAGAATCACCTGCCATGATTCCGGCGGAGGCACAGAGAGGCATGATCTGGATGCCGCCGTTCTCTCTCTCAAAAGGCATCATGATTTTATATGGAGCTGTAAAAGACAGCTCCTCCAGAATAGTCTTTCCATCTTTTAAAGCTGCACAGGCACTGATACGGGATATTTTTCCGAATTTATTATCCATATGCATATTCTTTTACATTCCTTCTAAAAGTACATTTTTTCTGATCCACTCTACTACTTTATCCACATTTTCGCCTTCACGGATGTTAGTAAACAGAAATGGTCTGTCACCGCGCATTTTTTCAGAATCCCTCCTCATTATTTCAAGGTTTGCGCCCACATAGGGCGCAAGATCGATTTTATTGATCACAAGGAGGTCAGAACGTGTGATTCCAGGACCGCCTTTACGCGGGATTTTATCTCCTTCTGCCACATCGATAACGAAGATCGTCGCATCTACAAGTTCCGGACTGAACGTTGCAGACAGATTATCCCCGCCGCTTTCAATGAAAAGAAGTTCAATATCCGGGAAGCGTTCTGTCAGTTCGTCTACCGCTTCCAGGTTCATAGAAGCGTCTTCACGGATGGCTGTATGCGGGCATCCTCCGGTTTCCACACCAATGATCCTTTCTACCGGAAGAACACTGTTCTTTGCAAGAAACTGGGCATCTTCTTTTGTATAAATATCGTTTGTAATAACTCCAATGCTGTAGTCCTCTGCCATCTTTCTTGACAAAGCCTCAATAAGCGCTGTTTTTCCCGAACCTACCGGTCCGGCAACTCCGACTTTTACATATGACATACTAATCTCCTCTTTTCTGATTTACTTGTTGACAGCATTTTTTAATCTGTTGCTCCCAGAGCTTTCTGACATGACTAAACTATGACATATACAGTCTGGAATACAGCTTTTCATGCTGGATTCCTCTGAGATCAAATCCAGGTGCGGAAAGGCATAAATCATCTTCCCTTCTGTTCATGACATCTGTTAAAATATCATCAAATTCCACGTAGCATCCGCTCAAAAGCTGCTGTCCGGATGTCTGACTAAGGGGAATCGTTTTTACGCAGTTAGTAACAATTGCAGATGTCTGGGCATAGAGATAATGAGTCATTGCCTCGTTCAATGCAATCTCCATCTCTGCACAGAAGACTCCGTAGATGCAGCTGTGGTTCACTGCTTTTCCTTTTCTCGCATCCAGATATTTCCTGAAAATCCCATTTTTATTGATATTCAATCCAAGCTTTTCAATAGTTTTGGCAAAACGTGAACCCATTTTTCTGGCTGCTTCCCTCTGTTCCATTGGGATTCTTGATGCTTCCAGAATTTCTTCCAGATGCAGAAGTTTCTGAAGATCTTTTCCCTCTGCGGCTTCATATGCAAGTCTGGCTGACAGAAGTTCTGTATATGCAAGATTCCACTTGATTTTGTGGAGGATATATTCTCTGGCTGTATCTATATCGCGGACAATTCCACGCTGAATATAAGTCTCTAATCCCTGTGAATGGGAATATCCTCCAATAGGAAACAATGCATCATTTACCTGCAAAAGGTAAAACTGTTTTTCTGACATATAAATTCTCCATCCGCTTTCCTTAATGATGATGATTGTGAATACTTGCAGAAATCCTCTGATCAAAATCCAGCTTCAATATTTCTTTTTTTGCCTTAACACCATGAATTTTCTGAAGCATAGCAAGCATTGGTTCGTTATAGACAGTAATAAATGTGGCATTTTCTCCCCAGAAAAGCGGCGCATGTCTGTTTCCAATCTCATAGCAGACTTTTGCGGCCATTTTCTCGTGTCCTGGTTCAAAAGATACCCGTATAACTTCACATGGCGGAGTATTTATCACTACGAGTTTTGTCTCATCTGCATAAATCACATCATCCTGATACAGACCTCGGGCGAGAACAGAATCGTCCATACGAATTCCCACTTCTGTTCCTTTATCTGTTGTTTTCTTATGTATTTTTTTGAAAGCTTCATGCCATTCAATATCTACAAATTCTAATGTTTTTCCTGTAGTATCAAAGTCATGGAGCTTTCCTGAAACCTGTTCACACAGCATTATCTTCAACCTCCAATATCCGATAAATCTTTCTTATCGGTTTATTTTTACCAGATCTGCAGAAGCATCATAACTCCAGGAATCCATGCTGTTACAATGCCTTCAAACACCTGAAGATATGGAACAAATTTTCCAAGCTTCTTTCCACAGATGTCCTCCACAAAGGCAGTTCCCCAGAGAATCGCCCAAAGATACCAGATTGCTGCCCATCGCAGATCCGGTGCGATACCCAGCGCACTGCTTCCTGTAACCCCCTCGATAGTCCCAAAGATCACCGCATTGACTGCTACAAAAGTAGAAAACCATGCAAAAGGAATCGGACTTGCTTTCAGAAATTTCCCCAGAGCCACAAAAAGGTAGGTAAAGCAGAACAGTAATCCCGTTCCCGCTGCATAATAATTACCCTGTACCAAATTAACAAAGTTGATAAGCAGGGACAGGCCGCCTGTAAAAATATTCATGATGGCTGTGGATTTTCCATCTACATTGTATAAAGAACACATACCATTATTGATTAATACAATGCCTACAAATAAAAGACAAACTCCTAACATAATAACGCTCTCCTCTCCTGCCCATCTTAAAACAAACTGTAAAGCTGTGTCAGCGGAAGTTTTTCTGCCGGTCTGGAAGTGATTTCTTCCCCGTCAACCGTAACCTTATATGTCTCTGGATCCACTGTCAGCTCCGGTGTTCTGTCATTAAGCACCATATCTTTTTTACTGATATTTCTGCACCCTTTTACAGGCACTACTGTTTTCTCAAGTCCATATTTCTCTTTTACATTTTCATCCACAGCTGCCTGAGATACAAATGTAAGGCAGGTTTCGTTTTTGGCTTTTCCGTGTGCAGCAAACATTGGCTGATAAAAAACTGGCTGCGTGGTCGGAATAGATGCATTTGCATCGCCCATTTTGGATGCAATGATCATACCGCCCTTGATAATGATATCAGGTTTTACGCCAAAAAATGCAGGATTCCAGAGAACAAGATCTGCAAGTTTACCTTCTTCCACAGATCCTACATATTGTGAAATGCCATGTGTGACAGCCGGATTGATGGTATATTTGGAGATATAACGTTTTACACGGAAGTTGTCATTGCCGTGTCCTGAATCTTCCGGCAATGCCCCCCGCTCATCCTTCATCTTGCTTGCCGTCTGCCAGGTACGTGTGATAACCTCGCCTACACGTCCCATAGCCTGGGAGTCAGAACTCATCATACTGAATATCCCCATATCGTGAAGAACGTCCTCTGCCGCAATTGTCTCCGGGCGGATTCGGGAATCTGCAAATGCAACGTCTTCCGGGATTCTTTTATCCAGATGATGGCAGACCATCAGCATATCCAGATGCTCGTCCAGGGTATTTACTGTATATGGCATCGTCGGGTTTGTAGAAGACGGCAGTACATTTGGAGCTGCCGCCGCACGAATAATATCTGGTGCATGTCCTCCGCCGGCCCCTTCTGTATGATATGTATGGATGGTTCTGCCGCCGATAGCTGCAAGTGTGTCTTCTACACATCCGCCTTCATTCAATGTATCTGTATGAATGGCAACCTGTACATCGTATTCATCTGCTACATTCAGGCAATGATCAATAACTGCAGGTGTTGCCCCCCAGTCCTCATGGATCTTCAGACCCATGGCGCCGGCTTTTACCTGCTCAATAAGGGGCGCCTCGTCTGAACAGTTTCCCTTTCCAAGGAAACCAAGGTTCATTGGATATTCTTCAGCAGCCTTTAACATCATTCTTAAATTCCATGGCCCAGGCGTACAGGTAGTCGCATTTGTGCCATCTGCAGGGCCTGTTCCGCCTCCGATCATTGTAGTGACACCGCTGTACAGCGCACAGTCTATCTGCTGTGGGCTGATAAAATGTATATGAGTATCGATTCCACCTGCAGTTAAGATCATCCCTTCGCCTGCAAGCGCTTCTGTAGAGGCTCCGACCGTCATCCCTGGTGTGACGCCGTCCATAGTATCCGGATTTCCTGCTTTTCCTATTCCTGCGATCCTGCCGTCCTTGATACCTATATCCGCTTTGACAATCCCTGTAGAATCTACGATTAATGCATTGGTAATTACCAGATCCAGATCCCCATCTTTACTGCAGGTTTTTACAGACTGTCCCATGCCGTCACGAATGGTCTTGCCTCCTCCAAATTTCACTTCGTCTCCATAAGTTGTATAATCTTTCTCAACCTCTATCACAAGGTTTGTATCTGCCAGACGTACCTTATCTCCCGTAGTCGGACCATACATTGCCGCATATTTGCTTCCAGAAATTTTTGTGCTCATCGTTGTCCCTCCCTATAGAAATCCTTTTCGTTTTGCATTTTCCATGGATGCTGCCTTCGTGTCGTCTGCTGCCCGCGCACAGGTAAGATCATTCAGGCCAAATACTCTCTGTCTGCCGCCCATCTCCGTAAGCTGAACCTCCTTTTCTTCACCTGGCTCAAATCTTACAGAGGTTCCTGACGGAATGTCCAGATGATATCCATAAGATTTTTCCCTGTCAAAGGAAAGGCATTTATTTACCTCAAAAAAATGAAAATGAGAACCTACCTGAACTGGTCTGTCGCCTTTGTTTGCCACTGTTACTGCCACTGTTTTTTTGCCTTTATTAAGTATAATGTCACGATCCACAGGCATAATTTCACCAATTTTCATACCTTATCTCCTCCTTACTGAATTGGATTATGTACTGTCACAAGCTTGGTTCCATCTGGAAATGTCGCTTCTACCTGGATTTCATCAATCATATCAACGACTCCGTCCATTACGTCATCTTTTGTAAGAATCTTCGTGCCAAGCTGCATCAGCTCTACTACGGTTTTTCCATCTCTTGCAAGTTCTAAGAGTTCAGAACTAATATACGCCAGCGCCTCTACATAATTTAGTTTAAGACCTCTTTCCTTTCTCTCTTTGGCAAGGTTTCCTGCCATATGAAGCATTAGTTTTTCCTGTTCTTTTTGATTCAGCCTCATAATATTCCTCCTCTCGAATTGTACAGATTATTATATTTTTCGCTGTTTTCTGCATATTTATGCCCCAAAATTCAAAATACACAAAAGAAAAAAGAGCAGACAATGGGATTTTCCAGACCCCATTGTCTGCTCTTCACACGAAAAATTTTATATAGAGGATTATAACTTGAGTCTATATAATGGTCAAGATATTTTATGTTCTTCTTTATATTTTTCTCTATATTCGCTATTGAACCCCGACAATCAATACTCAATTTTGTTAAAAATTATTTGTCTTATTTTACCAGCCACTCACATCCCCTTTTGACGGGTTGATTGATCGATGTTATGACTGCATGGTTCAATTTCAGTTTCATGGTACAGTTATCAGTTCAGATATTGTTCCGTGAATAATGGATAAATTATGTCAGAACCTGTTTCACGGCCTTTTTCCAGCCATGGTATTTTTCATTTCGCACTTCCGGCTCCATTTCCGGAGAAAATTTTGTCCGGGTCATCTGGGAGAATACTTTTTCCCGGTCAAAAATTCCTGCTGCAATCCCTGCCGCATAGGCGGCTCCGATTCCGGAAAGCTCTTCCGCTGAGGGCACCTGAACAGTCACATCTGCAATATCACTCTGAAACTGCATCAGATATTTGTTTCTTGTAGGTCCGCCGTCCACCCGCAGCTCCTGAATCTTAATCCCGGATTCTTCGCTCATGGCATTTACCACATCTGTAATCTGATAGGCAATGGATTCCAGACCTGCTCTCACGATCTCAGCTCTTCCGGTCGTCCTTGTGATTCCTGTCAGGATTCCGGATGCTTCACTGTCCCAGTAGGGCGCCCCAAGGCCGCTGAACGCAGGCACCAGATAGGAACGATCACCTGGATTGGCTTTATTGGCCAGTATCTCTGTCTCTGAAGGTGAAGAGATCAGTTTCAGCTCATCCTTCAGCCAGGTAATGACAGCTCCTGTATAATTGATGTTTCCCTCCAGAACATAATTTACCTGGCCGTTCATTTTCCACGCCAGAGAAGTTACCACCCGGTCGCTGTATACAGGCTTCTGCCCAATGTTCATCATAATAGAAGATCCTGTGCCGTAAGTAGTTTTGATCATTCCCTTATCTGTACATCCCTGTCCGAACAAAGCGCCGTGAGAATCCCCCAGAACTCCCCGTATGGGAATGGGATTTTCAAAATATCCCTCAAAATCCGTATATCCGTATTCTCCGTCTGAATCCGTCACTTCCGCAAGACAGGATACCGGAATACCGAATAAGCTGCATACCTCCTGATCCCAGGAAAGACTTCCGATATGAAACAGCTGAGTTCTGGAAGCATTGGAATAATCTGTACGGAATTCTTTTCCTCCGGTCAGCTTATAAACAAGCCAGCTGTCAATGGTTCCGCAGCAGAGTTCTCCTTTCTCAGCCTTTTCCGCAGCTCCTTCCACATTTTCAAGTACCCACGCGATCTTTGCGGCCGAAAAGTAAGGTGAAAGCTGCAGGCCGGTATGGGAGCGTATCATTTCTCCATGTCCCTGTTCTGCAATTCTTTCACAGATCTTTGCGCCTCTGGCACACTGCCACACAACTGCATTATATACAGGCTTTCCGGTATTCCTGTCCCACACAAGGGCAGTTTCCCGCTGATTGCTGATACCAAGAACTTTTATATCATTTTTGTCAATTCCTGATTTTTCCACAAGTTTTTTTACTACCTGAACTGTATTTGCATAAATTTCCTCCGGGTCATGCTCCACCCAGCCCCGCTGATCAATATACTGCCTGTGAGGGAGATCACTTCGGCAGATAAGAGCACCGTTTTCATCAAACAGCAGTCCTTTTGTTCCCTGTGTACTCTGGTCAATTCCCAATACATATCTGTTCATACTATTTCACCAGCTCCGCTGCCTTTTCTGCAATTCCTTCTGCATTCAGGCCATAATAATCAAATACTTCCTTTGAAGTTCCCGTGATCACCGGAGCATCCGGAAGGGAAAGATTCACCACCTTTTTCGGGCACCGGCTTCCTACTATCTGACTTACCATGGATCCCAGCCCACCATAGGGAGCGTGTTCTTCTACTGTCAGCACTGCTTTTGCGTTTTCTGCAGCCTTTACAACCGCTTCAGCATCCAGGGGTTTTACGCAGTACATGTCAATTACAGAAGCGCTGATTCCCTGAGCATTTAAAAGTTCTGCCGCATCCTTTGACGGCTTTACCATTTCTCCGCATGCAATGATTGCAATATCAGTTCCTTCGCATACAACCGTTGCCTTATCCATTTCAAAAGGAACATGTTCTTCTTCATAAACAGGCTCTACTGCATTTCTCCCCACACGCACATAAGCCGGTTTTTCGTCCTTCAGAAGAGCCTTTACCAGCTCCCTTGTCTGAAGATGGTCGCTGGGAATATATACCCGCATATTCGGAATCGCAGCCATAGCCGCAATATCCTGAGCAGAATGATGGCTCATTCCCAGCGCTCCGTAGCTGACGCCTCCGCTGATACCGATCAGCTTCACATTTGTGTTGGAATAAGCAACGTCCACCTTTGCCTGCTCATAGCTTCTTGTGGAAAGAAAGCAGGCCGGAGAAACTGCATATGCTTTTTTGCCGCACTTTGCCAGTCCTGCAGCAATGCTTACCAGATTCTGCTCTGCAATTCCTGTTTCCACAAACTGTTCCGGATAAGTATCTGCAAAAGGAGTAAAGGAACCGCTGCCTCTGGAATCACTGCACAGAGCAACAATATCCCTGTCTGTTTTTGCCGCATCCATCAAAACCTCACAAATCATCTGTTTATTGGCGATCTTACTCATTTCAGCGCAGCCTCCTTTCTCTCCTCCAGATCCTTCATGATCTGCTCATACTCTTCATCACCTGGCACATGATGATGCCAGGATGCCTTGTTCTCCATTACAGAGGAGCCGCAGCCCTTTACTGTATTGGCGATCAGTACCGTCGGTTTTCCTTTTACTGTTTTCGCTTCCTCAAAGGCCGCATCCAGTTCTTCAATGCTGTTTCCGTTTTTCACGTCAATTACATGCCAGCCAAAGCTTCTGAACCTTTCATGAAGATCATCATGATGCATCACATCTTCAGTATTTCCTGAAATCTGCAGGCGGTTCCTGTCAACTACTGCACAGAGATTATCCAGCTTATAATGAGCTGCAGACATTGCGCCTTCCCACACAGAGCCCTCTGCCAGCTCTCCGTCGCCCATTACTGTATAAACACGGTAATTCTGATGATTCATTTTTCCGGCAAGAGCCATTCCCACACATACCGGAAGCCCATGTCCCAGAGATCCCGAATTCATTTCTATTCCCGGAAGCTTATTATTGGGATGCCCGATAAATTTAGAGCCAAATTTGCTGAAGGTATCAATAACCTCCTCTATTGGGAAAAAGCCTTTCTCTGCAAGCACAGCGTAAAGAGCCTCCACAGAATGTCCTTTGCTCATTACAAAACGGTCGCGGTCAGGATCATCCATATTTTCAGGGCTGATATTCATCTGTTTAAAATAAAGTGTTACAAGCGTGTCAATCACACTCATATCTCCGCCAATATGTCCGGCTTTTCCGGAACGGATCATGTTGATCACATCCTTGCGAAGATCATAAGACAAAGCAGTCAGATTTTCCATCATTTTCATCCTCTCTTTCCGTTTCTTCATTCGCCACGAAGATATGCTTTTACATCCTCTTCAACAGGGTCATAGAGATCCGGTTTGATTCCAATATATTTACATGCCTCATACAGCACCGGAACAACGTCTTTGTGGATGCCCACACAGTGGTGAATGTATGGACCCTCTACGATCTTCGCTTCCAGACGTTTGATGTTATCCACCTCAACCCACAGATAGGTTCCCATTCCTTTTGGACCGTCCACACCTTTTGCATTTCCGAGAAGCAGAGAATATTCTCCATTATCACCGTCAAACCGCGCCAGAGTAATGTCTCCGTGCTTTGCCTCTGCAGTGATTGCACCCGGATGGTCAAAAGCCAGCGGATATGTAATCTTCGGAGTTTCTCCGGCAACTGAGATCGGCCACGGTCCGCAGTGCTGAAGCAGCTCACCGTTTTTAATATCCGGATGACGGATGGTCCAGTCTGCAAAGAAGCTTCTTGTTTCTCCCATTCCTGCAGCCTCTACCATAAGAGCAGTGATCGCTCCATGGATATCCGTCTCACATACAACCGGAATTCCTTCTTCATTCAGCAGGGCATTTGCGGCACAGGGCATGATTCCAAGCTCACTCTGCAGCTGGTTCCAGCACTGGATTGCCCCTGCCTGACATCCGTATTTTGTGATCAGATTTTTCATGGCAACCTTCAGAGCAGCTACATTTTCCAGTTCTTCATCCTTGATCTCAACAATCATATTGCTGCGGCAGTAGTCAATTACTTTTGCAACCTCTGTTCCCTCTTTTTTTACTTTTTTCACTTCATCTGTAAGCTCGGGCATGGGAATCGGAGAAAGCTGGATATTGAATTTTTCCAGAAGTTCTCCCTCATTGCACATGGTTGTCCAGAAATCAAAAGGTCTTGTGGAAATCTGAAGAATCCTCATATTTTTGAATTTCTTTACCACATTGCATACAGCCATAAAATCCCGGATCCCGCGTTCAAATACCGGATCATTCAGGCGGCAGTTTGTCATGTAGGTAAACGGAATACGGAAGCGTCTCAGAACCTTTCCAGTAGCAAAAAGTCCGCACTGTGTATCACGAAGCCGCACTCCGTTTTCATCCGGACGCTCGTCAAGAGGCCCCCACAGAAGAACCGGAACATTCAGCTCCTTTGCCAGACGGGCACATTCATATTCTGTACCAAAATTACAGTGGGGAAG
This sequence comes from Blautia sp. CAG:257, assembly GCF_000433815.1. NCBI lineage: Bacteria > Bacillati > Bacillota > Clostridia > Lachnospirales > Lachnospiraceae > Blautia > Blautia sp. CAG:257. Next base: position 34,724 of record NZ_HF999112.1, on the reverse strand, counting down.
AAACAGTCCGTCAATTTTTTCAGCCTTAAACTTTTCAGCAATTTTTTTCATATCTTCATCATTATAGAGAAGACCTTCCTCATTAATATCTGTGATATCTACAAAATCAACGCCCAGTTCTCTCAGACGGTCAGCAGTAAGTCCCCGATATTTAACCGCATCCGGCGCGCTGAAAATACTTCTTCTTGTAGGCGCGTATCCTAATTTAATATGATCCATTGTGATTCCTCCTTCAATATATCCTCATTTACGTTCTTTGAACTTTCTATAAACATTATTATAAATATTTTATATTATTTTTCAATAAAATATTATGATTATGTTTATAAAACAGGATTTTGCACAATTTATCACCGTATTTTTTGTTGATATCGCCTATATTTTTCTGTTTAAATCATATTTTTCGGCAATTGTTATATAAACATTTATATAAACATACATAAACAAAACAAGCTACTGTTTTGTTCATCAGGAATACAGACTTTCCCAAAAACAAAAAGTCCCGGGCATCTGAATCTTTTGTCCAGACGTCCGGGAAGCCATTTATATCTGTTTTATATCTGTTTTATATCTGTTTTATATTTTTTTCACTGTATTACGATACACGATTTTCGGACATACCTGAGTTTTTATTACTGCATCTGTCCCTATCCCCTCTATCATCTCGGAAATGCGGCGTACAGCCATTTTCCCCATCTCTCTGTTTGGAACCCGAAGGGTTGTCAGAGCAGGTGTGGAAATCTCACTGAACGGCAGGTCATCAAATCCCGCCACAGACACATCGTCCGGTATCCGGTATCCCATTTCCCTGAGAGCCTTCATGGCACCCAGAGCAATCATATCATTATCCGCAAAAAACGCTGTAGGAAGCTTCGGGGAAGTTTTCAGATACGCCAGCATATCCTGATAAGCGCTGTTCAGAGAAGTTCCGAGAGTTACTGTGTATTCCTCTTTATAAGGGATCTTCCTCTTTTTTAACGCAGTCTGAAAGCCCACAAACCTGGAACGGAAACCTTTTATGCGGAAAGAGCCCCTGAGATATCCCACCTCTTTATGACCATTATCCAGAAGATGCTCTGTCATCATCCTTGCAGCATCTGCGTTATTGATAAGAACCGCATTGAACTCCATGGACTCTGTCCAGTAGTCCAGAATCACCAGCGGACAGGGCGCATTTCTGTACGGTTCCAGATCGCCGTCCATCATTTCTGTAGCAAGAACCACAATCGCCGCGCCCTGCTCACTTAACATTTCTCTTACCTGATTCAGATATTCCGGATTTCTCTGATCTGCCCTGGAAACTACCATTTCATATCCAAGTCTTCTGCACTCTTCCTCAAATCCCTCGATCAGGCTCTGAAAGAACGGAGTATCCTCAATGATCCGACCGTTTTTCTTAAAGATCACCAGACGGATCTTTGTCACAGCATTGGCGCTTAAATATCCCGTCTCACGGGCTATTCTGAATATTTCCTCTGCCGTATCCTTATTGACTCCTTTTTTGTGGTTCAGAGCATTTGAAATAGTTGCCGGAGAAAAACCGGTCATTTTGCTCAGATCACGAATACTCACCTTCATACAGACACCTTCCTCTTGTAATTTTTACAGACTGCTGTTAAGCACCTCTTCTCTCAGAGGAATCGACGCAGTCGCACCCGGTCTGGAAACAGCGATCGCGGACGCCTTTGCCGCAAGCCGGAGTCCCTCCTGAACCGGTATTCCATTGATAATGGATGAAATAAAATATCCTGTAAACGTATCTCCTGCCGCAGTAGTATCTACAGCCTTTACCTTATAGATTCCCTGACGGTAAATACCTGTTTCATCCTGATAAACAGATCCGTCTCCTCCCAGAGTCAGCACGATTGCAGCTTTCGGATAAAGCTCCCTGATCTTTGCCAGAATCTTCTCCGGTTCTTTTTCCCCTGTAATCTGAAATCCCTCGATCTCATTTACAAGAAACAGACTTATTTTTTTTAAATCACATGTCTCCAGCGCCTTATCATACGGAGACGGATTCAGGATGATCATCATCCCCTTTTCATAAGCCTGGTCAATAATATAATCCAGTTCGTTGATCTCATTCTGCAGAAGAAGTATATCTCCTTTTTCAAAGGCAGAAAGAACCTCATCCACAAACTCTCTGGTAATACTTCTGTTGGATCCGCCAAAAAGAAGAATACAGTTCTGACCGTTTTTGTCCACCTGGATCACAGTATGGCCGCCGGGTCCCTGAATTTTTCTGATAAAGTCTGTATTTACTCCGTTTTCTCTGCAGGTTTCCAGAAGAATATCCCCTTCTTCTCCGATCATTCCCGCATGAAACACAGGAATACCGGCTTTTGCCAGCGCAATGGACTGGTTCAGTCCCTTACCGCCGCAAAATGTCTTCCTGTCTTTTGATGCCTGAGTCTCTCCTGGAATCAGAATTGACTCTACCTGATACACATAATCAAGATTTAAAGACCCAAAATTCAGAACCTTCATAAATATGCCCTCCTTTTTATGCAGGAAATGCAACCCCCGCTCTCAGAATAATATTAGGATATGGAGTAAATTCCCCTGTCCGGACGGCAAACTTCACCCGGGCTGATCTTTCCTTCAGCTCTGTATGCAGGATCATTTCCTCCTCCGCTTCCGGAAGCTTTTCTCTGATATAAGACAGAAGTTCCGGATTCTTCTCAACGATCTCCTTTGCTATAGTATAACTTTCGATTTCCGCCTCGTCAAGAACCGCATCCATTACCTGACGAAAAGTTGGCACGCCGCCGCACAAAGCCAGATCTACGATCTCCACCCCTTTCGGGATCGGCATACCTCCGTCGCCGATCATAAAGGTGTCCTTATGTCCAAGTCCTGCGATCAGCCCTGCAAGCTGCGCATTGATAATGCCTCTTTTTTTCATCTGAACCGTCCTCCCATACATTTTTTCAGTCAAAAGATCCCGGTATGCACTCACACCGGGACCAAATATGTTTTATTTGTTTTCGTTGCGTGCCTGAAGCGCCATTTTTGCCTGAAGATTTCTCTGGAACTGGTCAATGATAACCGCTACAATAATTACCAGACCACGAATGATCTTCTGCCAGAATTCAGTTACACCACACATGGTCATACCATCGTTGATCACACCAATAACAAACGCGCCTACAATGGTTCCGCCAATGCTTCCTACGCCTCCTGCCATGGAAGTACCTCCAAGAACAGACGCCGCAATGGCATTCATCTCCCAGGACTCACCTGTTTTCGGAGTTGCGGAAACAAGCTGGGAAGTTGCGATAATACCTACAATAGCTGAGCACAGTCCGGAAAAAGCATAAACCCAGATTTTCACACGGTCAACCTTGATTCCGGAAAGCTTGGAAGCCTTTTCATTTCCTCCGATTGCCTGCACATGCCATCCGAAAGGTGTTTTCTTCAGGATCAGTCCTGCGATCACAGCTACAATAGCAAGAATGATAACACCTACAGGAATCATGGTTCCCATAAAGTTTCTTCCAAAAAATTCAAATCCTGTATTGCCAAGTCCTTCATGACCGGCAAGCTCTGAAAAGGTTGCCCCGTTGGAACGGATATTTGCCAGACCTCTGCAGATATACATAGAACCAAGTGTGGCAATAAACGGCGCTACATTAAATTTTGTAATTACCACACCGTTTAAAGCACCCACCAGCGCACCCATAAGAATAGTGATCAGAACTACAAGAGGTACGCTGAAATACACAGTCACGCCTGCAAATTTCAGAGTAAGACCTTCCTGGATCAGCCCGCCGGCGATCATTCCTGCCAGACCGGCCACAGAACCTACGGACAGGTCAATTCCGCCAGTGATGATTACATAGGTCATACCAATAGCAAGGATTCCGTAAAGGGCCACATGCTTTGCCACTGTCAGAAGAGAACCTACTGTCAGAAAATTATTTGCTGTAATGCTGAAAAAAATCAGCAACACGATCAGAACGATGAAAGTCCTTCCCTTTAAAAGGGTCATCATTAACGCATTATTTGATGTTTTTTTATCTGCTGCCATATCCTAATTCTCCTTTTCATGATTCTGTACATGATGTCCCTTATAGGACGCCAGTACCAGGGTATCTTCTTTGATCTCGTCTCCGCTGAACTCACCTGTTTTCAGTCCGTTTGAAAGAACCAGAACACGGTCCGCAATGGAAACGATCTCCTGAAGCTCCGAGGAAACAACAATAATGGAAAGTCCCCTCTTCGCATACTGATTGATGATATCAAACACCTCTGTTTTGGCTCCGATATCAATTCCACGGCTTGGTTCATCCATGAGAAGAATCTTTGGTTCTGTCAGGATGCCTTTTCCGATAACAACCTTCTGCTGATTTCCTCCTGAAAGAGAAAGAATCGGAAGATGTTTGTCAGCCACTTTAATATGGATATCCTTGATCTGTTCATCCACTTTCTGCCCTTCTTTGGATGAATCAAGGAATACCCCTGCTTTTTTGTACGTCTTCATTGCAGACAGAGAACAGTTTTTTTCAATGTCCATTGTCTGCACAAGTCCCTGAGCCTGACGGTCTTCAGGTATAAGGGCAAAGCCTTTGTCTATCTGTCCTGAAATGGATTTGATGTTCAGCTTTTCTCCTTCCAGGTATACCTCTCCTGTATGTTCCGGATGAAGTCCCATCAGACATTCAAAAATCTCGCTTCTTCCGGCTCCCATCAGTCCGTAAATTCCAAGGATCTCACCTTTTTTCAGGTCAAAACTCACATGATCCACCAGATAGCCGCCTCCGGCCTTTGGCAGGCACAGATTTTTCACCTCAAGAACATTTTCCACTTTTGACCAGTCCACTTTTGTTTCACGTTTCGGATATGCCTTTGCTCCTCCTGTCATCTCATGGACGATCCACGGAACATCAATATCCTTTACATCTGCATCTGAAACATATTTTCCGTCACGGAGAATAGTCACATGGTCGCCAATCTGCATGATCTCTTCCAGACGGTGAGATATGTAAACAATAGAAATCCCCTGAGCCGTCAGTTCCCTCATGATCTTAAAAAGAACCTGTACCTCCTGCTGGCTGAGAGAGGATGTGGGCTCGTCCATGATCAGGACCTTCAGATCATCAGCCACAAGATTTCTTGCTATTTCAATCATCTGCTGCTGGCCTACTCTCAGTTCTCCTACAAGGGTCTCCGGATCAATTTCATGCTCCAGTCTTTTCAGAATATTTTTTGTCTTTTCTATATGAGTTTTGTTATCAAGCCTGATCTTTCCTACTGTCTGCTCCCTTGCCATAAAAATATTCTGATACACATTCAGATTGGGAAACAGACTTAATTCCTGATGAATAATACCGATCCCATGTTTTCTGGCATCTGTAGTATCTTTAAACGCAACCTCCTGATCACCAATATAAAGCGTTCCTTCACTGGGGTGCTCGATACCTGCTATCATTTTCATCAGTGTGGATTTTCCGGCGCCATTTTCACCGATCAGAACATTCACCTTGCCTTTGAGAAGGTCAAAGGATACGTCATCCAGCGCTTTTGTACCGGGATAAATTTTACTGATATGATCCGCATGCAAAAACACATGCTCCGGACATTTATAAGCCATATCTGACCCTCCTATTTTGCTTCCAGTTCTATGGGTGTAATCAGTACCTTTGTATTGTCATTTGCAGTAAAGCATCCTGTAAATGAAATGGTTTTGCCTTTCAGAGATGCCGGATCCGCTTTTTTCACTATTTCTTCGTCAATCATTTCATTGATACTCTGGGAAACTGCCGCCCAGTCCTGCTGATTTGTATAATCGCCGAATTTAATCACATCCAGAGAATCACGGACAGATGACCCCTTATATACAGAACCGATCTGAATGGAGATTTCCTCCGGACCATCGTAGCCATCAAGCTTTACTGTCATATATCCAGCTTTTTTCTCCTGATTTACTTCCTCAACCGTACCTGTTCCTTTTACAACATAATTGATCTCGCCGCTGGTTCCCATAGAATATTTTCCATATTTATCAACAAGAGATTTCAGATCTCCGTTCGCTTCTGTCAGAAACTCTGAAAGCTCCACTGCTTTCTCCTGAAGTTCCGGCAGCGCTTCTGATTCCCAGATTGCCGCCACATTATCTACTGCATTAAATTCCTGTTCCCCTGTAAGCTCTGCTTCCTGACCGATTTTTACCACCTTTACACATCCGGTCATACAAGTTGTCATCATTACCGCCACAAGCCCTGCCGCTAACATACGTTTTCTCATAACTGCTCTCCTTTGACTGTTTCTTTACCGAAAATGGGGGGCTGCAAAATCACATACCCGCTGGTTTTGCAACGCCCCCGTCATACTGAATTTACGTTTAGAACAGCGGCTTATTCAGCAGCTCCCTCTGTTGTTTCTTCTGCACCGGCATCTTCTGTCTCGGCTTCTGCTGTATCCTCTGCTGCCTCGGCTCCGCCTTCTGTATAAACAAATGTTTTCAGATTATCTACGTTGTCTGCTGTGATCGCAATACAGTCAACAAGCTGTTTTTCATCAAGACCTGTTGTTCCGTCTTTCAGGTAAGCGTCTGCCTGCTCTACTGCCATTTCAGCCATCAGAGCAAACTGCTGAAGCGCTGTACCGGTAGCTTTTCCGTCTTTAATAAGAGCTGCCGCCTCGTCAGATCCGTCAACACCGATGATTGGAATGTTTTTGCCTGCAGCTTCACATGCTGCAACTGCGCCTTCCAGCATAGTATCGTTTCCGCAGATAATTCCATCAAGATCAGGATTTGCCTGGAGAATTGCTTCTGTCTTGTCAAAGGCTTCTGTCTTTTCCCAGTTTGCAGTCTGCTGTGCAACCATTTCCAGATCAGGATACTGATCGATCACTTCATGGAATGCAGAGGAACGAACACCTGCGTTTGTATCAGATTCTTTTCCAAGAAGCTCTGCATATTTTCCTTCTTCTCCCATTGCTTCCACCCACACTTCCGCAATGGCTTTTGCTCCCTGGTAGTTATTTGCTACAATCTGGGAAATCGCTACGCCGTCTTCGTTGATCTCACGGTCAATAAGGAAGGTGGGGATTCCCGCGTCTTTTGCCTTTTTAACAGCTTCAATGGTAGCGTCCGCACCTGCATTATCGCAGATGATCGCTGCTGCTTTGTCAGCAATAGCGCTGTCAAAAAGCTCTGTCTGTTTTGTAGGATCATCGTCATGGGATGCTGCTTTCACTTCATATCCAAGCTCTTCCGCTGTTTTTGTAGCCACGTCAGCCTCTGTTTTAAATGCCGGATTGGATACAGATGGTGTGATCACATAAATAATATTGGAGCCGCCGCCCGGAAGCGGTTCTTCATTTTCGTCCGCCATTACTGTAACTCCGCCCATCGCCGTAACTGTCATCGCTGCTCCCAGTAATACACTCAGTAATCTTTTTCTCATTTTTTTACCCTCCTGATAACATTATGATTTCCATGCTGTTCCTCCAACAGCATTATGGGAATTTACTTCCCCTGTCGATGTTTATATTTTAAACGATTAGATAAATATTTCAATAGTATTTTTATGTTTTGTTTATTTTGTTTTGTGTTTTCGTGAATTTCGCAGAATTTAACCCCCTATTTTTATGCATATTTACTATATATTTTGGCATTTTATGCTATCCTTCCTATAAATCCCGTATCATTTGTGTAAACATTTATATAAACATTTATGTAAGATTCCCGGATTCTCCGATCATTTATACATTTTACGTTTTATCCCCTGTTTCTTTTTATTGGAAAAGCACGGAAGGCCTGTCCCGGGCATAAGCTGTAAGTAAATCCCCTTTGAGGTGAAGACTTGAAGACTTTTTTAAAACCTTTGACATCAGGCGAGGAAAAATTATATCTTCAGCGTTACCGGGAGGGTGATTTGGCAGCAAAAAATATCCTGATTGAACATAACCTCCGCCTGGTCGCCCACATAGTAAAAAAATATCAGGGTTCCGGTGAAGATCCTGAAGACCTGATCTCCATCGGAACTATCGGTCTGATCAAAGCGATCAGCACCTTTGATGCGGAAAAATCCACGCGCCTTTCCACCTATGCGGCGCGCTGCATTGATAATGAGCTTCTGATGATGCTCCGTTCCAGAAAAAAACGCTCCCGTGAAGTCTCCCTGTATGATCCAATCGGAACAGACAGGGAAGGAAATGAGATCAGCCTTCTGGATATCATTGAAAGCCCTCCTGTAGATATTGTGGAACAATATGCCACGCAACAGGATATCCGCCATCTTGTCAGTTCCCTGAAAACTGCTTTAACGCCCAGGGAATACCAGGTCATCTGTCTCCGGTACGGTCTGTTCGGAGCTTCTGAGGAAACTCAGAAAACAATTGCCCGGAAGCTTTCCATCAGTCGCTCCTACGTTTCCCGCATTGAAAAAAACGCTCTGAAAAAACTCCGCTGTCTTTTTGATGAACAACCGAAAAATCACTGTTGAATATGTATACAGCAGAAGATACTTTTCTGTTTTCTCACCGGTAAAAGCGAACTGCCACAGTACAAAAAAATACAGGAGCCGCCTGGCTTTGGCTGTTCCTGTATTTTTTATTGCTGATATTTTATGCGTCTCCTCTTCGGGTGTATTTTCAAAGCTTATAAAGCTCCGGAATATCTTTTATTCCATGACAGGGCTTTATGCCTCCGCCCTTCGGAGAAGATCATATTTTTCTACTTCTGCCCCCAGATCTACCGCAAGCTTCTGCTGAGGATGGGGCGCGCTTTCCACGGAAGCTCCTGTCTCGTCATAAATCCCCTGAACTGTAACCGTCAGGTTTCTTCCGTCCGGCTTCATGATCTCAATGGTTTCTCCTACGCTGAACTTATTTCTCTGAGTAATGTGGACCAGACCCTTTTCGTCAACCTCTTCAGCATATCCCAGATAAGTATATTCCTTTACATAGGTGTTGTTATCATAGATCTGTGTATTCTCATCCGGTTTTCCATAGAAAAATCCGGTAGTAAACTGACGGTACGTACAGTTTGAGATCTGCTCCTTATACCATTCCATATTCGCCTGGTATTTTTCCGGAGATTCCATATAATCGTCAATGGCTTTCCTGTAGGTTCTGGCAACAGTTGCCACGTAAAGAGCGGTTTTCATACGGCCTTCAATCTTCAGGCTGTCAATTCCGCTTGTAAGAACATCATCCATATGCTCGATCATGCACAGGTCTTTGGAGTTAAAAATATATGTGCCTCTTTCATTTTCAAAAACCGGCATATATTCTCCCGGTCTTTTCTCTTCCACAATAGAATATTTCCACCGGCACGGATGGGTGCAGGCGCCTCTGTTGGCATCTCTTCCCACCAGATAATTGCTGAGAAGACAACGGCCTGAATAGGAAATACACATTGCCCCGTGAATAAAGGTTTCAATTTCCATATCCTCGGGAATATGCTCTCTGATTTCTCTGATTTCTTCCAGAGACAGTTCTCTGGCAGTTACCACACGTTTTGCTCCCAGCCGGTACCAGAACCGGTAGGTTTCATAATTGGTGTTGTTTGCCTGGGTACTGATGTGACATTCAATTTCCGGACAAATTTCCTTCGCATAAGTAAAAATTCCCGGATCTGCAATGATCAGCGCATCCGGTTTCAGCCCCTTCAGCTCCTGAAGGTACTCCCGAACGCCTGGAAGGTCGTCATTATGAGCAAGAATATTTACAGTCACATAAACCTTTACGCCGTGCTCGTGAGCAAAAGCAATCCCCTCTGCCATATCTTCTCCGGAAAAGTTTTTTGCTTTTGCCCGAAGACCAAAAGCTTCTCCGCCGATATACACAGCATCTGCCCCAAATACTACTGCAATTTTCAGGACTTCCAGACTGCTGGCAGGTACCAGTAATTCTATTTTTCTCATATTGTCTCCTTACTGCGGGACGTTTCCTGTCCAAACGGCTGCCTGATACTGAGGGCGGCTCCGTCTCCCAGAGGAAGAATGCTTGTCAGAAGCCTTTCATCATGTTTCAGAGCATAAAGATAATCCCGCATTCTCTTATAAATGGTTCTGTTTCTCCGCTCTACCAGATAGCGCGATTCAATCAACTCGCCCTCCTGAAGAACATTATCCGAAAGAAGGATTCCCTCCGGATTCAAAAGACGCACGGCATCCTCCAGCCAGTGAATATACTGCCCTTTTGCCGCATCCATAAAAATCAGGTCAAAACCAGGTTCCAGCTCCCGGAGGATCTGTCCTGCTTCTCCCTCCAGAAGAGTGATCTGATGGCTCCGTCCTGCTTTCGCAAAATTTTCTCTGGCAATGGGAATCCTTTTTTCATAGTTCTCAATTGTTGTTACCTGAAGCTTCTCAGGTCCATATTCACACATAAGAAGTGTGGAGAAGCCTACGGCTGTCCCCACCTCCAGAATACGCTCCGGCTTTTTTACAGCCAGAAGCACCTTTATAAAGCTCTGCATCTCTCTCCGGATAATGGGAACTCCGGATGACAGAGCCTCCTTTTCCAGACTTTCCAGAAAATCTGTATTTCCCATATCCAGAGAATTGATGTAGGTTCTCATTCTCTCTTCTACGATCACGAGTATGCGCCCTCCTGCTCAGCATCCCCTGCCATGATTGCAAGAAGCCTGAAAGGTTCATAGGCAGTACTCAGAAGATAAGTTCCCGGTTTCATCTGTCCTTTATAATTGGACAGCTTTTCCTGAATCCAGAACACCTTTGCATCCTCCACCAGCCCTTTGCTTTCCAGAGTCTTTGCAATGTCATACACAGAATCATCCTCTTTGACTACCACAGTGATCTCCTGTCCTTCTCCAGGACTCATGGGCTGCTGGTCAAAAATATCATGTCCGAATTGATAAGACAGTCTTCCCAACCAGATGATCAGAACAACAACACAGACATAAAGCGCAATTTTAAAAGCGCCGCCTGCAACGATCACTCCCGCATTTCCTACCCGGTCTCTTGTGTCTCCCATGTTATCCTCCTTACTGTCCGCCCGTTTCAGAGCAGCGGAATATCATCCATTTCCATTCCATTCTGTTATCCAGTCCAGTTTATGCTTCCATGATGATCGGAAGGATCATCGGTCTTCTCTTTGTGCGCTTCCACAGATAGTCGCCTACCGCATCCTTGACAACAAGCTTGATCTTTCCCCAGTCTGTAATATTTCTGTCCATGCAGGAATCCAGAGCCTGCTCCACTACCTCCCTGGCATGTCCCATCAGGTCTTCTGATTCACGGACATACACAAAGCCTCTGGAAACAATATCCGGTCCCGCAAGAACCACATTGCTGTGACGTTCCAGGGTCATAACCACGATCATAATTCCGTCCTCAGCCAGATGCTGACGGTCTCTGAGCACAATATTTCCCACATCGCCAACTCCAAGTCCGTCTACCAGGATCGCTCCTGTCTGAACGTTTCCTGTGATCTGGGCGCTGTTCTCATCCACTTCCAGAACATTTCCCGATGCAAGAATAAAAATGTTTTCTTTTGGGATTCCAAGCTCCTCGGCAATATGTTTCTGAGCAGTCAGATGACGGTATTCTCCATGAATCGGAATCGCGTATTTCGGACGGACCAGGGAATAGATCAGTTTAATCTCTTCCTGGCAGGCATGTCCCGATACATGAGCATCCTGGAAAATAACTTTTGCGCCCTTCATATACAGCTCGTTGATCACTTTGGAAACTGCTTTTTCATTTCCCGGAATCGGATTTGAACTGAAAATAATAGTATCGTTTGGCTTAATGGTTATCTTTTTGTGAATATTAGCAGCCATTCTTGACAGGGCAGCCATGGATTCTCCCTGACTTCCTGTTGTGATCAGAACCACCTTGTCATCCGGGTAATCCTTTACCTGATCGATCTCGATCAGAGTATTTTCCGGAATTCTCAGATATCCCAGCTCTGAAGCTGTTGAAATAACATTGACCATGCTGCGGCCTTCTACCGCCACCTTTCTGCCAAAGCGGTACGCAGTATTGATAATCTGCTGAACACGGTCTACGTTTGAGGCAAAGGTTGCAATAATGATCCTGCTGGAATGAAATTCATTAAACAGGTTGTCAAAAACTTTGCCCACAGTACGCTCGGACATGGTAAAGCCCGGACGTTCTGCATTTGTACTGTCGCACATCAGAGCAAGCACGCCTTTTCTTCCGATTTCCGCAAAACGCTGAAGATCAATGGCATCGCCGAATACCGGCGTATAATCCACCTTAAAGTCGCCTGTATGGACAACGATTCCTGCCGGTGAATAAATCGCCAGTGCGGAAGCATCCTGAATGCTGTGATTTGTCTTAATAAACTCAATAGAAAAATCACCCAGGTTGATCACCTGTCCATGCTTCACTTCCTTCAGCTTTGTGGAACGGACAAGATTATGTTCTTTCAGCTTATTGGTGATCAGTCCAAGTGTCAGCTTCGTAGAATAAATAGGGACGTTTACGTCCTTTAATACATAGGGAAGAGCTCCAATATGGTCCTCATGTCCGTGGGTGATCACAAATCCCTTTACCTTTGAGATATTGTCCTTCAGATAAGTTACATCCGGGATCACAAGATCAATTCCCAGCATATCATCTTCCGGGAAAGACAGACCACAGTCTACTACTACTATACTGTCTCCGTACTCGAAAGCTGTAATATTCATTCCAATCTGTTCCAGTCCGCCAAGAGGAATGATCTTCAGGCGCTCGCTGCTTCTCCGTCCTCTGCGTCCCTGTTTCTGAAAGTTTCTTCCTGTATTTTTATTCATGGAATTTCTGGAAGAATTTTTTAATACAGGCTTCTGCTGCCTGTCCTGATTCTTTTCGGGATATCTTTCCGCAGATTTTTCCTGATATCTGCTGTTCTGTTTTGCCTGAGGCCTGTATTTATTATTTTTTGATCTGTTTACCTGTTTTCTTGTATTATAACCGGCATTTCTTCCATAACTGCCGTTTCTTTTCTGCCTTTCATCTGTTTCTTTTTTTGTATTATTATCACTGTTCAAATAATGCACCTCCATTTTCATGTGCAAATTTCCGCACGACAACTCAGGAATGCCAGTGACATTCCTTCATCATCCGTTAAATTCCGCTTATTTTCGTTTCATTTTCATGAGTTTTAAAACACAGTACCTGAATTTCCTGTCCGTCCTGTCCGAAAATCTTACATTTCCAGATCCACATCATCCAGCATCTGCTCAAAAACTTTATAAACCGCCTGCAGTTCTTCTTCCTCTTCTACCATTTCATAGCAGGCTTCCGGGCTGTCCTGGGAAGAACAGTCTTTCAGAATATATGCAGACGCCTCATCATCCAGAGAATCTGATACCAGAAGATAGGATCTGCCTCCGATCATTGTCTGTTCCTCTACATAAAACTCTTCTGTTGTCCCGTCCGGGGTCTGAAATTTTATTTTTTCCATATTGCTGTCCTTATCTGTTTGCAGAACAGTCCAGATATCCCTGCAGGATCAGTACTGCTGCAAGGGAATCCAGATGTTCCTTTCTGTCTTCACGGCGCACTCCGCCCTCCATGAGAACGCGGTTCGCCTCCATTGTTGTCAGACGTTCATCCCACATTTCCACAGGCAGTCCCGTTCTTTTCTCCAGCATTTCTTTAAATTCCAGAGATTTTTCTGCCCGCTCTCCAAGTGTATTATTCATATTCTTCGGAAGTCCCACAACAATTTTTTCCACACCATACTCAGCTGCCAGCTCTTCAATACGCGCAAGTGTTCTGCGAAGCTTGTTTTCCTGCTTTCTCCATATGGTTTCTACTTTCTGGGCAGTCAGTCCCAGGGGATCGCTGACTGCCACTCCTACGGTCTTTGACCCGTAATCCAGTCCAAGTATACGCATATCAGCTTTCCCAGGAGCGGTTCTTAATATACTCGTTCAGAAGCTCCTCTACCAGTTCATCCCGCTCAACCTTCATAATCATGCTTCTTGCGCCTTTATGACTGGTAATATAGGTAGGATCACCGGACATGATATAACCAACGATCTGATTTACCGGATTATATCCCTTTTCGTCCATTGCGTTATACACCAGATCCAGAACCTCTTTCACTTCCAGCTCCTGATCCGGCTTTGTCCTGAAATACTGTGTATTTCCTAAATTGTTTTCTGTCATTTTCTCTCACGTCCTTACTATTATTTCTTTTCTATTTTAATATAATTCACTGCAAAATACAAGGAGAGTTTTGTACGGGGCCATCGTTCACTCCAGGGCAGCTATACCAGCTCGCCGCCCAGGATGTGCTCCTCTGTAAATCCCGTGATTTTTACAGTCAAAAGATCATTGACCTTCAGACTTTCTGTTTTCTCCACAGCTACCTTCACATATTCCCGGCTGTGTCCCAGATAATATGCTTTCCCCTGAAGCTCCACTTCCTCTTCCAGAAGGATCTCCAGGTTCTTTCCGATCATGGACTCTTCATATTCAAGGGAGCGCTGCCTGTTCAGCTCCAACATTTTTTCACTTCTGGCGGCTTTGACAGCCTCTGTGATCTGCCCTTCCATTGCAGCCGCTTTTGTTCCCTGACGTCTGGAATATTTGAAAATATGTGTCTCATAAAAATGAATGTTTTTTACAAATTCAAAGGATTCCTCAAAATCTGCTTCACTCTCCATTGGAAATCCCACAATCACGTCTGTAGTTAAAGCAGGGGCAGGATAATACTCCCGGATCAGGCTGCATTTCTGCGCATATTCCTCTGCCGTATATCTTCGATTCATATTTTCCAGAGTCTTCTGACATCCGCTCTGCAAAGAAAGATGGAAGTGAGGACACACCTTGGAAAGACCGGAAATACCTTCCATAAATTCCCGGGTAATGATCCTTGGCTCCAGCGATCCCAGGCGGATCCTTTCAATGCCTTCTACGCTGTGTACAGCCTGAATCAGCGAAAGAAGGGTCTGTCTTTCTTCCGCCTCTTTAAAGTCAATGCCGTAAGAACTCAGGTGAATGCCTGTAAGAACCACTTCCTTATAGCCCTTTGCCGCAAGAGCCTTTACTTCCTCCAGGATCTCCTGTATTTTCCTGCTGCGCACCCTGCCTCTTGCATAGGGAATAATGCAGTAAGTACAAAACTGATTGCATCCGTCCTGGACCTTAATATAGGCTCTTACATGTTCTGCCGTATGGTCAATGGAAAGCTCCTCATATTCTTTTGTTTTATTTATCTCGATCACGCAGGCTTTTTTTGCGTGTTCTTTCTCATATTCAGCAAGGGCCTCAACAATCCTGTTTTTCTGATTATTGCCAAGGATCAGGTCTACAGATGTATCTGCCTTTAGTTTTTCTGTGTCTGTCTGCGCATAACAGCCGGTGGCAACAACAATGGCTTCCGGATTCATTTTTTTTGCCTTATGGAGCATCTGTCTTGATTTCCGGTCCGCAATGTTAGTAACCGTACAGGTATTGATCAGATACACATCCGCCCCTTCCTGAAAAGGGACAATTTCATATCCGGCCTGTTCCAGAAGCTGCTGCATTGCCTCTACCTCATAAGCGTTTACCTTGCAGCCCAGATTATGAAGCGCAACTTTTTTACTCATATTTATATTCATTCCTTTTCTACTGATATAAATTGATTCTGTTACTGTTCACAGGTCATTTTTCCGTAAGGTGCTCTGGCATATATGCCGGAATCCCGGAACGTACATGGCAAAATACCATCGCCAGAGGTAATCTGGAATGCATTTTGGCCAGGTTACTGTAAAAGTCGTGAACAGTAACTCGGTTCCTGTTATTTCATGGAAATTTAACAGCTTTTCCCTTGACTTTTTATCAGTGGACGTATAAGATAAAAGCTGTAAATACAATAATTTTTAGGGAGGTTATATCGTAATGAAAACATTAAAAATCTCACTGAACTCCATCGATAAAGTGAAAGCATTTGTAAATGAAATCAGTAAATTTGACTGTGATTTTGATCTTGTATCCGGAAGATATGTTATTGACGCAAAATCTATCATGGGAATCTTCAGCCTGGATCTTTCCAAGCCGATCAACCTGAATATCCATGCAGAAGGCGCAGCTCTGGATGCTATCCTTGCAGTTGTTCAGGCATATGTGATCGAGTAATATCACTGCCCCTGTGCAGGCGGCTAAGCTTCGTCACACATTCCATACAGCATTTATTCCGGCGGTACATTCGGGAAACATTCCAGATGTCCGCCGGATATTTTTTGCCTGTTTCTGATTTCTGACAATTCTGTCAGTTAATCTCGATCACTTCTACAGTAGAAAGAGCCTCTTCCATAAGCTGATCAATTTTTTCTTCCAGCTTTGTTTCAGATCTGTGGATCACATTCAGATTCGGCTTGGTTACCGGATGTTTTGCCACAAAAATCGTACAGCAGTCCTCAAAGGGCTGGATAGAAGTCTCAAAGGTATCGATCTTTCTGGAAATCTCCACGATCTCCTGCTTGTCAAATCCTATCACCGGACGGTACACAGGAAGGGTGCACACCTCATTGGTTGCCGCAAGACTCTGTAAGGTCTGGCTTGCCACCTGTCCGATACTCTCTCCTGTGATCAGACCAAGGCAGCCGCATTTCTTTGCAAAATGCTCTGCAATACGCATCATATACCGGCGCATGATAATGGTAAGCTCTTCATGAGGGCACTGGTCGTAAATATAAAGCTGGATATCTGTAAAGTTTACCACATGAAGACGGATAGGTCCGCTGTAGCGGGCAACAAGCTTTGCCAGATCTACAACTTTCTGCTTTGCTCTCTCACTGGTGTAAGGCGGAGCATGGAAATAAACCGCATCAATTTTTACGCCTCTCTTGGCGATCATGTAGCCGGCAACCGGACTGTCAATTCCGCCGGAAAGAAGCAGCATTGCCTTTCCGTTTGTTCCAACCGGCATTCCGCCCGGTCCCGGAATAGTCTCTGAATAAACGTAAATCTTCTCTCTGATCTCCACAGAAAGTGTAAGCTGAGGATTATGGACATCCACAGAAGCCTCCGGAAAAGCGTCCAGGATCAGACCGCCAAGGCTTGCGCTGACTTCCATAGAATTGATGGGATAGGATTTTCTTGCTCTTCTTGTATAAACCTTAAAGGTTCCGGAAAATTCCGGATATCTTGCTTTCATATAGCTTACAACATCTTTTCCCATCTGCTCAAAGCCCTGATCCTCATAGATCACAACCGGACTGATTCCCACAATACCAAAAACTCTCTGCAGCGCTTCTACTGCCTCGTCAAAATCATATTCCTCCGGGCAGAGCACATAAACACGGCCCTGCTCCTTGATCACACGGAAATCTCCTTCCACAGGTTCCAGAGCAAGACGCATCTGTTTTACCAGAGCATCCTCAAAAAGATACCTGTTTTTGCCTTTAATGGCGATTTCCGCATACTTAATCAGAAATGCATGAAATATCATAAATGTTCTCCTTTTTGTATCTTTTACCTTCTTGAATATCTTCTCAGCATGGGTACCAGTTCTCCCATAACCTGAAGGAAGTAATCCGCCTCTTCTATGGTGTTTTCCTCACAAAAGCTTAAGCGCACAGTGCTTTCGATCTGGTCTTTTGACATACCCATTGCTGCCAGTGTGGCGCTTGGCTTGCGTTTGTGACTGGAGCAGGCGCTTCCTGCAGAAACATAAATGCCTCTTTCCTCCAGAGAGTGAAGAAGTACTTCGCTTCGCACTCCCATAACGCTGATGCTTAAAATCTGAGGCGCGCCTTCTCTCAGCTCCATTCCGTTCATACGGATATCCCCGATCTTTTCAAGTCCCTGCGCAATGTGCTCCTTGAGTCGGTACATGTTTTCCACATTCTCTTCAAGATTTTTATAGATTTCCACAGCTGCAGTGCCAAGTCCCGCAATTCCCGGTACATTGTCTGTTCCGGAACGCATTCCTCCCTGCTGTCCTCCGCCAAGGATCTGTGGCTGGATCTTTGCTTTTTCATTAATATAAAGAAATCCCACGCCCTTTGGTCCGTGAATCTTATGACCGCTGACAGAAAGAAGATCGATTCCCATTTTTTTTGGGTAGATCCTGTATTTTCCAAAGGCCTGGATGGCATCCACATGAAACAGAGCCCTGGGACTTTTTTCGTGGACAAGGGCTGCGATCTCCTCCACCGGCATCACAGCGCCCACTTCATTATTTACATACATTACAGACACCAGAATGGTATCTTCTCTGAGTACGGCTTTCAGAGCATCCATTTTTACCACGCCCCGGCTGTCCACCGGAAGATAGGTCACCTCAAAGCCCTGTTCCTGCAGAAAAAGCGCCGGCTGGCTTACTGCCGGATGCTCCACTGAGGTGGTGATAATATGGTTTCCGCTTCTTTTATTTGCAAAAGCTGCCCCGATCAGAGCCAGATTATCCGACTCCGTTCCCCCTGAGGTAAACAGGATTTCCTTTTCCTGAACCTTCAGAAGACGGGCAAGGCTTTCTGCAGAACTTTTAATATATTTTTCTGCTTCCACACCCTTCAGATGCATGGCAGAGGGATTTCCAAAATCCTCTGTCATTGCTTTTACCACAATATCCTTTACCGAATCGTAGCATCTGGTGGTTGCGGAATTATCAAAATAAACTTCCATGATAAACTCCCTTTGTTTTACTGCAGCTTCCTGCCGGACTCTGCATTCTGTTTTACTGTTCCAGCTGAAACATCAGCACGGACAGGATCGCAAGTCCGGCTGTCTCTGTTCTCAAAATCCTTTTTCCCAGAGTAATGGGAGAAACTTCCGCGTCAATAGCCGCTTCGATTTCTTTTTCCTCAAATCCTCCCTCCGGACCGATAAAAATACCAATGGACTGTCCGGGACGGATTTCAGACAAAAGGGCTTTTGTCTCAGCCATTCCCTGCGCAAGCTCATAGGGGATCAGCCGGATATCCAGCTCCTTTGCCCAGGCAAGAGCATCCTTAAAGGTCATCACCGGATGAACCGAAGGGATCAGCATACGCTTGGACTGCTTGGCCGCGCTCTCTGCGATCTGCTGCCACCGTTCCACCTTTTTTGCAGCCTTTTTGCCGTCAAGACGGACTACGCATCGCTTTGTTTCTACCGGGATCACCTGACAGGCTCCCAGCTCCACTGCCTTCTGGATGATCAGCTCCATCTTGTCTGCCTTTGGAAGACCCTGAAACAGATAAATCTTATTTGGAAGCTCATAATCCGGCTCCTGAGAATAAAGAATGTGAAGGCAGACCTCTTCTGCACCAATGGCTTCAATGGTACAGTGATATTCTTTTTTGTCTCCGTCACTGATCCAGAGCTCTTCTCCTGTCTTCATCCGCAGCACATTTACAATGTGCTTCACATCACTGCCTGTAATGTGGATCTGATGGGCTCCTTCATCAATCTGGGACGGCTCCACAAAAAATCTCTGCATGGATCAGTCCTTTCTGGCTGTCACAGACACCCACTCGCCCTGCTTTGTAACCTCTACAAGAGTCAGGCCTGCATTTTTCACAGCCTCTGTCAC
>NZ_HF999112.1:15029-15234 GCF_000433815.1 Blautia sp. CAG:257 | reverse complement strand
CAGAATACCGGAAGTAATATAGTAAGCGCCTTTTTTCATCTGATGAACGATCACAGGAGTAAGAGGCACAAGAACGTCTGCAAGAATGTTTGCCGCAACAATATCATATTTCTCATAACCAACCTGATCCTGAACCTCTTTGTCATCAATGATGTTTCCGATCATCATATCAAAGTCTTTATCCGGAATCTGATTTGCTTCTTTG
>NZ_HF999112.1:263-14892 GCF_000433815.1 Blautia sp. CAG:257 | reverse complement strand
TCCAGAAGCTCACAGCCCTCTTTTACATATTTTTTCAGCTGGCGGATCACAAGCTGAGTAGTCTCATGCATACCGGTTCCAAAGGCTGTTCCCGGGTCAATGTGAAGGATCATTTTATCCTGATCCTCTGCCTTTACTTCCTCCCAGGAGGGAACGATCAGAATATCATCCACATAAAACTGTTTAAAATACTGTTTCCAGTTGTTGATCCAGTCAATATCCTCTGTCTCGTCAACCTCAATGCTGCCCTCTCCGATATCCAGAAAAGCTCTTAAAGCTTCCAGCTCTTCTTTTACTTCTTTCAGAATGGATTCTGCATCTGTCTCCTGGCCGTTTTTCAGAAGTTTTCCGTCCTCTGCTTCCTCCACAAAAAAGCTCAGATATGCAGTTCCGTCATCCTCCTGCATCTGAGGAAGGATATCCACAAACATCTGCTCCTTTTCCAGCGCAGTAAGAGGTACATTATCCTCAATCTGCGCACCTTCCAGGCCAATATCATATAAAGTGCTGATAATGATATCCTCTGCCTCGGTTCTGGTTTTTATTTTAAACTTTTTCCACTTCATAACAAATCTCCTGTTTTATCATAAAATATATGTTTCTATGATCTGCCGGGCTTCCGGCTGATACTTTGTTATACTTATAATACCTCGCACTTTATCATACACGAAAGAACAAAAAAAGAAAAGAGGTTTCCCTCTTTTCTTTAAAAGATTTATTAATCTTCAAAAGTCTCTTTCAGCTTATCCATAAAGCTTTTTTTCTTCTTTTCATGTTTCTCTGTGCCTTCGCTGTTTGTCTCTGACGGTCTGTTTCCACAGGCCTCGTCAAACTTGCGGAGAGCTTCCTTTGCCTCTTCATTCAGGTTTGTAGGAACCTGAACAACCAGAGTCACATAATGATCTCCACGGACATTCTTGTTTCTCAGAGAAGGAACACCCTTGCCTTTCAGACGGATGCGGGTATCAGTCTGAGTTCCCGGCTTCACATCATAAACAACGTCTCCATCCACTGTATTGATATGAACCTCTCCGCCAAGAGCAGCCTGCGCATAGGTAATAGGCGCAGAAGAGAAAATATTCATATCCTGTCTCTGGAAAATAGGATGGCGGGCAATATTTACCTCCACAAGAAGGTCGCCTCTTGGGCCGCCGTTTGTGCCCGGTTCTCCTTTTTCACGAATACGGATGCTCTGTCCATTGTCAATACCAGCAGGAATGGATACCTGAATCTTCTTTCTGGAAGATGTATATCCGGCTCCACGGCAGGAAGTACATTTTTCTTTGATTACTTTTCCTGTACCGCCGCATTCCGGACAGGTCTGGACATTACGCACCATACCGAACATGGACTGCTGAGTATATACAATCTGTCCTTCTCCATTACATTTCGGACAGGTTACAGGCTGAGTTCCGGGTTTTGCTCCTGTTCCGTGACAATCCGTACATTCATCCTTCAGAACGATTTCCAGCTCTTTTTCACAGCCAAATACCGCTTCCTCAAAAGTGATATTCACTCTTGCACGAAGGTTTGCGCCTCTCATCGGTCCATTGTTTGCACGTCTTCTGCTTCCGCCGCCAAACAGGTCACCGAAAATATCACCGAAAATATCGCCCATATCAGCGCCGTTAAAATCAAATCCGCCGAATCCTCCGGCACCGCCGCCGCCATTTTCAAAAGCTGCATGACCGAACTGGTCGTACTGTTTTCTTTTGTCCGGATCGCTTAAAATGCCATATGCTTCCGTAGCCTCTTTAAATTTCGCCTCTGCTTCTTTATCACCCGGATTTACATCCGGGTGATACTTTTTGGCTAACTTTCGATATGCTCTTTTCAGTTCCGCGTCACTGGCATTTTTTGCAACGCCCAGGACTTCATAGTAATCTCTTTTATCAGCCATCGTTTCTCTTTCCTGTGCTTTCTATCAGACTTCTTTATAGTCTGCGTCTACTACATCATCGCCATATCCGGCTTCGTTTCCGCCCTGGGAAGCTCCGCCGCCCATGTTGCCCATGTCCGGGCCTGCCTGGCCTCCGCCCTGCTGTGTCTGCTCATACATTTTTGCAAACAGCTTCTGAGCGCTTTCCATCATTTTTTCCTGTGCAGCCTTGATATCAGCTACCTGTGCGTCTGTCATCTCAGCATTTGCAGTCTGTGCAAGAAGATCTTTCAGTGCGTTGAGGTCTGTCTCAACTGCTGCTTTGTCATTTGCATCAATTTTATCGCCTGCTTCTTTCAGGGCATTCTCAACCTGGAATACCATGGAATCTGCATTATTTCTTGTATCAATTGCCTCTTTACGTTTCTTGTCCTGAGCCTCAAACTCTGCTGCTTCTTTTACAGCCTTGTCAATTTCGGAATCAGACATGTTGGAGCCTGCTGTAATAGTAATGTGCTGCTCTTTTCCTGTTCCAAGATCTTTTGCCGAAACATTTACAATACCGTTGGCATCAATATCAAAAGTAACCTCGATCTGCGGAACACCACGACGTGCTGGCGGGATTCCGTCCAGACGGAACTGGCCAAGAGATTTGTTATCTCTTGCGAACTGACGCTCACCCTGTACAACATTGATATCTACAGCAGTCTGGTTGTCTGCTGCTGTGGAGAAGATCTGGCTCTTCTTTGTAGGAATTGTTGTATTTCTCTCGATCAGACGTGTTGCGATTCCACCCATTGTCTCGATAGAAAGAGACAGAGGAGTAACATCCAGAAGAAGGATATCGCCTGCGCCTGCATCTCCTGCAAGCTTACCACCCTGTACGGAAGCGCCAAGTGCAACGCACTCATCCGGGTTCAGAGATTTGCTTGGCTCTTTGCCTGTGAGCTGTTTTACTTTATCCTGTACAGCCGGGATACGTGTAGATCCACCTACCAGAAGTACCTGGCCAAGTTCGGAAGCTGTGATGCCTGCATCAGACAGTGCACGACGTACCGGCTCTGCTGTTTTTTCAACAAGATCATGTGTGAGCTCATCAAATTTTGCTCTTGTAAGGTTCATATCAAAATGCTTCGGTCCCTCTGCTGTTGCAGTGATGAACGGAAGGTTGATGTTTGTAGTTGTTGCAGAAGAAAGCTCTTTCTTTGCTTTTTCAGCAGCTTCTTTCAGTCTCTGGAGAGCCATCTTGTCGCTGGAAAGATCTACGCCCTCAGTTCTCTTGAACTCTGCAAGCATATAGTCTGTGATCTTCTGGTCAAAGTCGTCACCACCAAGGCGGTTGTTTCCTGCTGTGGAAAGAACCTCGATAACACCATCGCCGATTTCAATGATGGAAACATCGAAAGTACCGCCGCCAAGGTCATATACCATGATCTTCTGTTCTTTTTCATTGTCAAGACCATATGCAAGAGCTGCTGCTGTCGGCTCGTTGATGATACGTTTTACATCAAGACCTGCAATCTTACCTGCATCCTTGGTTGCCTGACGCTGAGCGTCATTAAAGTAAGCCGGAACTGTGATAACTGCTTCTGTTACAGTCTCGCCAAGATATCCCTCTGCATCTTTTTTCAGCTTCTGAAGAATCATAGCGGAAATTTCCTGCGGAGAATATTTCTTGTCGTCAATTGTTACACGATAATCAGAACCCATCTCTCTCTTAATGGAGGAGATTGTTTTTTCTGCGTTGGTAACTGCCTGACGTTTTGCAGGCTCACCTACCAGACGCTCTCCTGTTTTTGTAAAAGCTACTACGGATGGTGTAGTTCTTGCACCCTCTGTATTTGCGATAACGGTGGGCTGGCCACCTTCCATAACTGCCACACAACTGTTTGTTGTTCCTAAGTCAATACCAATAATTTTTCCCATGATAATTTTTCCTCCTGATTTATTTTCATTCTTTGTCTCTATATCCATGACTACTTATTATCTAAGGATGCCCGATTCACTAAATTCATCCTTCCCTGCGGTCAGATTCATTAAGTTCCTTCGTGCGACCTTCGCACTAAATTCAACCTGCGCCATACGGCTTGTTTTCATTAAGTGCTCTAGGTCAATTGGCAACCTTTACCATACTGTGACGAACTACAAATCCTTTATAGGTGTAGCCTTTCTGAAGCTCTTCCACAACCATATTGTCTCCGGCTTTCTCATCTTCCACATGCATTACTGCATTATGGAAATCCGGATCAAATTCTTTGCCGACAGCCTCAATCGCTTCCACGCCAAGTCCCTCAAGTGTTGTCATAAGCTGTTTGTAGATCATCTTCATGCCGTCTGCAAAAGCATCTCCTTCCTGAGCCTGTGCAAGACCTCTTTCAAAGTTATCAACTACCGGAAGCATGTTTTCAATGATCTCTTTTGCTCCGATCACATACATACTGGATTTTTCTTTTTCTGTACGTTTACGGAAATTATCAAACTCTGCCATGCTGCGTTTCAGCCTGTCAGTCAGCTCCTCGATCTGCTGATCTTTTTTATCCTTTTTCTTTTTTCCAAAGAAAGAGGTTTTGGTCTTTCCCTCAGTTTTTTCATCCGCGGAAGCTTCGCTTCCCTCTGCGGTATTCTCTCCGGCTGTGGCTTCCGGTGAATCTTCCTGAGCTTCTGTTACAGTCTCATTTTCAGAAATTTCTTTTTCTGTGTCTTCCTGTACTTCAGCTGCGTTCTTCTTTTCTTCTGCCACGCGTTCTCTACCACCTTTCTATCCTGCCTGCTGGCTGTCACCATTTTCTTTTTTATTTTTTCCAAATACCTGATCTAATTCAACCTTCAGGGTCTTCAGATTATTAACAACATTTTCATAATCCATTCGTTTCGGTCCTACAATACCGATGGTACCATGCAGCCCCTGACCAAGCTCATAAGTAGCTGTTACAACACTGCAGTCCTTCATGGTCGGAATCGAAAGTTCATCTCCGATATACACCTGAACCCCTGTATTGTCCGCATCTGCCATGCTTTCCTTTACAAGGTCTGCAAGCTGCTGTTTTTCTTCAAAGGCGGAGATCAGTCCTGTTGCTTTTTCTTTATCTGATAATTCCGGATACTTGAAGAAGTTCGTAGCACCTGACGTATAGATTTCCAGATCCTCTTCATCCACATGTATGGTAGCCGCTACTGCGTCCAATACAGTGGCAACCAGCCCGCTGTGGATTCCCGCCTGTTCCTTCAGTCTTGCAATCATTCCCAGATTAATATCCTGAATCGGAAGCCCGTTGAGATTTGTATTCAGAAGAAGATTCAGTTTTAAAATTGTCTCGTCATCCATTTCCTCATCAAGATCTATGATCTGGTTCCGGATGACATTTCCCTCACAGACAACTACTGCTACCAGCTGAAGCTCATTTACTCTGGAAAGCTGGATAAATTTCAGCTTACTTCCGCTGTACTGGGGAACTGAGATCATTGTTGCGTAATTGGTATTGCAGGCAAGAACTCTGGCCACTTTTTTCAGGACCTTTTCCATCTTGTCTGTTTTCTCAATCATCAGATTTCGTATCTCTTCAATCTCATCTTCCTTTTCCTGCATCAGCTCATCCACATACAGCCGATACCCTTTATCTGAAGGAATTCTTCCGGCAGAGGTATGAGGCTGCACAATATAGCCTAAATCTGTCAGGTCAGACATTTCATTTCGGATTGTTGCTGAGCTGACATTAAGATCTGTATACTTGGAAATTGTCCGGGATCCCACCGGCTCCCCTGTTTCCATATAGGTCTTGATGATCGCTTTTAAAATCTTCTTCTTACGATCAGTCAAAATATCTTCCACGCCCTCAGCTCCTTTCCTTTTATTAGCACTCAATATCAAGGAGTGCTAACATCTACATTGTTAAGATAGCACCGTTAAAATATTTTGTCAAGAGATAAGAGATATTTTTATAAAAATCTTTTGTATACAAAAAATACAGACATTCCAGAGAATACGGATCTGAAATATCTGCATTCATATAACAAGGAACTTACAGGCGCTGTATATTATAACTTTCTCCAGTCTTACCCGATTCCCTGTTCTGACTCCATTTTTCAAGCTTTTAAACCGTCACTGTCTTTGAAGGAATCATCAGTTTACAGTCCGGAATAAGAAACAGATAACTGCTGTTGCAGTGGTAAAGCTTCAAATACTTCTGTTTTGCAGTTTCTGCATCAGAAAGTTCATTTTCAGCGTTTCTAAAACCTTAATCGTTTCCTTCCGTCTGACATTCCGCTGAAATTTTATTTCTTATGGCATTTTTGCTCATAGGTTTTCCAAAATAATATCCCTGAATACAATCAAGTTCCATTTTTTTCAGCATTTCATATTCTTCCAGTGTTTCCACACCTTCCTGACAGACTTTAATATTTACATCATGGCAGATTTCCACTATAAAAGTGATAAAGGCAGAATCAAATCGGCTGTATAAAATATCTTTCAGAAAGCTCCTGTCAATTTTAACCAGATCAATCGGAGCATTTTTCAAAAATTCTAAAGAAGAATACCCTGTACCAAAATCGTCCATCGCAATACGGATTCCCATTTCCCGAAGTTTTTTATATTTATTTCTGAAAATATCCATTCTTTGCACTGCACTGCTTTCTGTCAGTTCAATTACAAGATTCTTTGCAGGAAATTTTTCCTCTTCCAGAATTTTTTCTACATCTTCTATATACTGGTCATTCATCA
Source organism: Blautia sp. CAG:257 (assembly GCF_000433815.1). Classification (NCBI taxonomy): domain Bacteria; kingdom Bacillati; phylum Bacillota; class Clostridia; order Lachnospirales; family Lachnospiraceae; genus Blautia; species Blautia sp. CAG:257. The sequence goes on along the minus strand of NZ_HF999112.1, from coordinate 8,293 downwards.
TCTCAAGAGCTGAAGCATTTACACTAATATCAAAATCCGGCTTGATCCTGATCCATTCTCCTGCATCCCGGATTGCCTGTCTCAGTACCCATCTCCCCATTTCATAAATCATTCCTTCTTTTTCCATAACCGGAATGAATTCCACTGGTGAAATACGGTTTCCCTTCTCATCACAAAAACGTACCAGAGCTTCTACACCGGTCAGCGCTTTTGTTCTGCCGTTTACCTGAGGCTGATAGTCCAGATAAAATCCACGAAACTCATGATTCATTGCATCTCTCAGCACTTTAAGAAGTTCCAGCATATGACTTTTTTGATTCAGGATCTCTTCTGTGAATATGACCATTCTGTCTTTTCCCTGTTCTTTTGCATACTGTAGGGCATAGTCTGCATGCAGATACAATTCATCTGCCGTCTGGCCGCTATCAGAAAAAAAGCACAGCCTGCTGACAGATGAATTTCAAGTTTCTCTTTTTTCCATTCCTGAAGAGCACTGAATCTTTTTTGTATTCTTGAAAAAAATTGATTTACTTCTTTTTTTCCCGCATCTCTCATAAGAAATCCCAGGCGGTCATTATCCAATCGAAACAGCCTTGCATTATCAGGTAGCAATACCTGTATATTATAAGCTATTGTACATAAAATCCTGTCTCCGAATTTTCTGCTGTAAAGTTCATTGATCTGCCGGAAATTATCCACGTCCAAAATAGCAACTGCAATTTTCTCTTCCTGACTTTTTTCTATGTACTTTCTGATTCTTTTCATAAACATCCTGTGATTAAAAAGCTGTGTAAGGGGATCCACCTTATTCTGTCCGTCCATTTTATGCATGATTCCGGCAAATATAACCGGTATCCCACATTCATCTCGTGTAAGATATCCACGGCATCTCATCCATACGTATTTTCCGCTTCTCTGTTTCGCACGAAATTCCACATAATGGGCATCTCTTCTGTTTTCACCGATTTCCATATTTGATTTATAAAATCAATTCCAGTCATCCGGATGAACAATCTTTCTCCAGTATCCAATGGGAGATTCTATTACTTCTCCCGGAAGATCAAACTCATCAATCAAAGCAGACGTATATTGAAAAACCCCTGTTTTCATATTACATACATAAAGATAGTCATCCGTACTGTGTACAATTGCCTCATAAAGATACTCTGCAGGATAGTCCATGCTTGTTTTTCCGCTTTGCTTACTCAGAGAAATTTCTTCCTCACAGGCAAGAACATTATTTTTATAATGCCTTAATTTTTCTTCATACATTTTTTCATCTGCCTGATCCAGAAGTTCATCCACTGTACACTTACTTCCGCCATTTGTATGACTGAGCCCATAAGAAAATGAAACAGAATAAGGTCTTCCTTTTTCCTGTCCGTATCTTTCTATTCTGCTGCGCCATTCTAAGATTTTTTTCGAGACAGTTTTTACACTTTTTCCAAAAAATGCAAGAGCAAATTCATCCCCACTTATACGGAACATAAAATCCGGTGATTCCAGCTGACTGTTCAGGAATTCACTTATTTTTTGAAGAACCACATCTCCCTCTGCAAACCCAAAACATTCATTTACTGTTTTCAGTTCATCAATGTCTATTAAAACCAGCACACAGGACTGTCCGCTGTCCAGCTTCTCCATTTTTTCTTCCAGCATCTTCTTTCCGCTTGCTCTGTTCCACACATTACAAAGAGAATCTCTGGCTGCACGTTCTGTAAGCTGAAGCATTTCTGTAATATCATAGGCCTGCTGCATATGAGCTTTTTTCCCTTTCCATACAATCAGGCTGTCATGATTCTCAAATACTCTTCCCAGCTTTGTATTGTTTTCTTCCCAGGTAATACAGGATGCAGGATCTTTCGATTTCAAAAGCTCCGGTATCTTACAAAATTCACACCGTTCTTTTTTTCCCACCTGAAATACTTCCCAGCACTTCATTCCTTCCGGATTCTGAAATCCATAGTCCTTTTTCATTTTCTGATTCATAAACAGGATTTCATTATTTTCCACATCTGTAATATAGATATTTGCCTGCATATGATTCAGAATTTCTTTCATTTCCATTTTCTTTTTCTCTCCTTTAGAGACTGCCTTCTTATCTCCGGTAATACCATAGAATTCTGATTGCAGGCAGTCTCACAGCCCTCATTTTCCATTAAACAAATAATTCAGCCAATTTGTTTACTGTCATTCAGTATATCACATATTCTGCCCCCTGTCACAAAATCCCACATAATTCCACTTTTTTCCGCAAATCAGAACATGAATTTCACCTTTTTCAACAGGTACGTTCTTTTATTTACAAATACTTATAGCTATACTTCCTGAAGATTCTTTTTCAGCTCCAGCATCTTATCCCTCAACTCCGCCGCCTGCTCGAAATTCAGATCTGCTGCTGCCGCACGCATCTGCTTTTCTACCTGGGCGATCAGCTTCATCAGCTCCTTACGGCTCATGGACTCCGGATCTTTTTTCAGCTTCACTTCTGTCTCTGCAACTGCTTTGGAAACTGTGATCAGGTCACGAACTGCCTTCTTAATAGTTGTTGGTGTAATTCCATGTTCTTTATTATAAGCCTCCTGAATACTTCGCCGGCGCTCAGTTTCCTGAATGGCTTTTTTCATGGAATCCGTCATAACGTCCGCATACATGATCACATGGCCTTCACTGTTTCGTGCCGCGCGGCCGATGGTCTGGATCAAGGAGACTTCCGAACGGAGAAATCCCTCTTTATCTGCATCCAGGATTGCCACCAGCGTAATCTCGGGAATGTCCAGTCCCTCCCTGAGAAGGTTAATTCCCACCAGAACATCAAATACATCCAAACGCATATCACGGATAATTTCCGCTCGCTCCAGTGTATCAATGTCAGAGTGAAGATATCGTACACGGATTCCCACATCCTTCATATAGGCAGTCAGATCCTCTGCCATACGCTTGGTCAGAGTTGTAATCAGAATTTTGTGACCCTTTTCAACTTCTTTATTTACCTCACTGATCAGGTCATCAATCTGTCCCTCTACCGGACGAACCTCCACCTTCGGATCAAGAAGCCCTGTAGGACGGATGATCTGCTCTGCCCGAAGCAGCTCATGTTCAGCCTCATATTGCCCCGGTGTTGCTGATACAAACATCACCTGGTCCAGCTTTCCTTCAAACTCATCAAAGCTTAAAGGACGGTTGTCCTTGGCTGACGGCAGACGGAACCCATAATCAACCAGCGTCTGCTTGCGGCTCTGATCACCTGCATACATTCCACCTACCTGAGAGACTGTTTTATGAGACTCATCAATAATAAGAAGAAAATCATCCTTAAAATAATCCATCAGCGTATAAGGCGGTTGTCCCGGGGCCAGTCCCGTCAGATGTCTGGAATAATTCTCGATTCCGGAACAAAAACCAGTCTCCTTCATCATTTCCACGTCAAAATTAGTTCGCTCCGCTATTCTCTGAGCCTCAATGAGCTTGTCCTCACCTTTAAAATAATCTACCTGTTCCTTCATTTCTGCAAGAATGGCATCCGCTGCCCTTTTGATCTGCTCCTGGGGCACAACATAATGAGATGCAGGAAAAATTCCCACATGGCTCTCTTCATTTTTAATCTCACCGGTAAGTACATCAATTTCCGTGATCCGCTCAATTTCATCTCCAAAAAACTCCACACGGACGGCCCGGTCCGTAGCATTGGCCGGAAAAATCTCCAGCACATCACCTTTCACCCGGAAGGTACCCCGGTGAAAATCCATCTCATTCCTTGTGTACTGAATGTCGATCAGCTGCCGGATAACCTCGTCTCTGTCTTTTTCCATGCCGGGCCGCAGAGAAATCATCATGTCAAAAAACTCCTGGGGCGCACCAAGACCGTAAATACAGGATACCGAAGACACCACAATCACATCTCTCCGCTCACAGAGAGCCGCAGTAGCGGAAAGACGCATCTTATCAATCTCGTCATTGGTGGACGCATCCTTGGCAATGTAGGTATCAGTGGAAGGAACATAGGCCTCCGGCTGATAGTAATCGTAATAGCTCACGAAATATTCCACTGCGTTGTTCGGAAAGAATTCTTTGAACTCTCCATATAACTGTGCTGCCAGGGTTTTATTGTGTGCCAGCACAAGCGTAGGCTTATTCAATTCCTTAATTACATTGGCCATGGTAAAGGTTTTACCTGATCCGGTAACGCCAAGCAGGGTTTCAAACTGATTGCCTTCCTTAAATCCTTTTACCAGTTTGGCAATCGCCTGGGGCTGATCGCCGGTAGGGGTATATTCAGAGTGTAATTCAAAATGATCCATGCAGTTCTCCTTTAAATTTAACCTTAGATATATGTAAATAATGCTCCTGATGTACTTATTATGATCACTCTTCCAGTATACCATTCAGGGTAAAAAAAGTACAGAACAAACCGAATATCTGTTCTGTACTTTTCTCATGACTCTTTTTATCTTCGTTAAATGCCCCGTTCAAAATCTCAAACAAAAATTCAAAAAGATTTTTTCTTATTGACGGTCATATAACTTCCATTTCTGCACGAAACATCCTGCCTCATGTTCTCTCACATAACTGCCAGAAGAAGAGTCCCCACAGTCATACACGCCACGCCCAGCGCTGCTTTTTTGGTAAGTTTCTCATGGAATACAATCCACGAAAATGCAATGGTAACAAGAATACTTAATTTATCCACAGCAACAACCACACTTGCCGGTCCCTGCTGTAAAGCATGATAGTAGCAAAGCCAGGAGGCCCCTGTTGCAAAACCGGACAGGATAATAAAAACAAGCTCTCTTTTTTCAGTTTTCCTTATCTGATACTGTTTTCCGGTTATAAAAACCATCAGCCAGGCCATAATCAACACCACTGTTGTGCGAATAGCGGTTCCCAGATTGGAGTCAATATCCTGGATTCCAATTTTCCCAAGGATTGAAGTAAGGCTTGCAAACACTGCTGATAAAACTGCGTAAAGCAGCCAGCTTCCATGCTTCTCTTTTTCCTGTGTCGGTTGTGTTTCTTTTCGGGAAATCATCAGCATAATCCCCGCTGCAATCAGTACAACGGCTGCCGCTTTTCCCCATGTCAGTCCCTCGTCCAAAAAGATCAACGCCAGAAGTATAGTAAGAATTGTGCTGGATTTATCTACAGGTACAACCTTATTAATATCGCCTTTCTGTAATGCATGGAAATAACACAGCCAGGAAGCACCTGTAGAAAGCCCGGACAATACCAGAAATACCATTGTCCGTGCACTTATTTCTCCAATCCCGCTCCCGGCGCCTGTGACCAGAACCATCAGCCAGGAAAATATCAGTACAACAACTGTACGGATAGCCGTAGCCACATCGGAATCTGTTTTCTGTATTCCGCATTTTGCCAGAATTGCTGTGATTCCCGCAAAAAACGAAGAACCTATCGCATAAAAAATCCACATAACTGCCTCCTTTAGCTTTCGTTCTGCCATATTCATTGTCTGATCAAGGATTAATTATAAGAGCTCTGTAATATGTACCGGGACTACACAAAAACATGCGCCTTGATCATTTTCTTTTATGTACTCAAAAATATCCGTCCCAGGTTTTGTAAATGAAAAAGCACAGAAAAACTCCTGTGCTTTTTCATGAACTACTGTACCGGACACATCACGATAATTCTTTGAGGAGCAGTCTGCGGAGGGATACTTTTTGTAGCAGAACTATAATAAACCAGCAGATCCTGCCCTTCCGGAGTACACATAAAACGCTGTCCATTTAAGGTGCGTATATTTGTGACCGGAGAAATATTTAATTTCAATGATCCGTCTTCTGCAGTCAACGTATCGTCAAAAAATTTCAGTGTAACATCCTGGCCGGCTCTTAATGCAGTCACCAGTTCCGCCTGATACTGAGGTGGAAAAATAGCCGGTGCGGGAAGACTGGTATCATAAAAAGCAGCTACCTTCATCCCTCGCCTGAGCCTGATGTTATCCACAACAATGGTGTCACCTGACACCACAAAATTCACAATTTCTCCGTCGGTATCAACAGAAATCAGAAACGAGCAGCAGGAACCTCCGCTCCTGATATCCCGGATTACTCCAGTTACCTTTTCATAAGAGGAAAATGTCATGCCAAAACCTTTTTTATTTATTTTATGAAAGAACAGACGATTCTGTTACTTCTTTTCCAAAGTTTTCCTACCTGATATAAATGCCGTCTGTCCCCACAAAAGCATCGTCCGGATATTCGGAATCCAACAGATCACTTCTTTTTTGCCAAAAGTTCTCATACTCATTCTCCATCAGACAATACAGAAGCTTTCTCGGCATGCCCACACGAACTCTCCGCTCTTCTTCCATAAATTCTGTCTCAGAAAAATAAGGAACTGCCAGAGAAATCTCTGCATTTTTCCCACAAATCCTAAGCCCGTCTCCCTGTTCCAAAAACAGCTCACAAAGAGGCTGATAATAAGCTCTGAAAAAATCTTCCTCACAAAATCTGATACACTCTTTTTTCGCTTTCTGATCATTTTCCGGCTGACGGACCACGCCGCAAAGATAGCTGTGATCGTAATAAGTCATACACACAGCCGCCGGATCAGGCACATTTCCATTTACAGATTCTATATCTGAAATCTGCTGACTTCCTTTTTTCAGTGCCTGCTCTCTTCTGTTGCTTCCTCCCTTTGCTTCCCACACACTCCATTGATTTTCAGGTATGCTCAGACCGATCATATCCTGACGCCATTCACTGTTAAAAAAATCAATAAATTCTTTGTGATCAACACTTCTGATCAGATTCAGATGCGTCAGATAATCAGCTCCGTAAAGCCTTCCGCTGATGAGTTTAGTAAGGAACATCCCCATATAATAGGACATCACACTCTTCTCTGAAGAATCCAGATAAGCAATTCTCTTTGCCTTTTTCAGTCGGTCGCCTTCTATATCAAGAGCTGTTTCCACAAGGAACATCTTATAGGTAAGCTCCAGTTTCTTTTTTGATAAAAAGGATGCTGTTATCCTCTGAACCGGCATCCCACAGGTAATCACTGAATGCAGCAGCTCCCTGTTAGAAAATACCAGTTCTGTATTTTTATTTACCAAGCCTGTGGTGCTTCCGCAATCCTCCTGCTCCAGGGACATTGTATATGTTTTTTCTTCTGTTAAAATCATGATCCGTCTCCTTGAAAAATGATAAAATCTCTGCTTTTATTGTATCATTTTTTGAATGATTTAGGCAATGGATTTTAACGAAATCTTCCTGTTACCCAGGGCATGCGGAATTTAATTTTACACCGGAATTTGAAATTTCAAATCAGCAGATCCTCCTATTCGCACACTTCCGTTTTTATGACATAAAATATAGAGTATCTTAATTTATCAGAAAGGACTTGTTCATGGAAAATTATCATATGAACCGTTCCTGCGCACGTCCATATCATGCAACCTGCGGTATGGCAAAAGCGCAGATGGCTGGCAGGACTTCTTCCTGTCCGTGTACAGAGCAGCACAAAAATCACTCCTGTGCCTGCCGTATGCCCAATACAGTTACAATAAACCCGGAAATGTATACTCATGCGGATCATCTGGAACCTGCTATGGCCTATGTACCCTGCCAACAGCTTACTACCACCTATGATCTCTGTTATGCTCTGAATGTGGGAACTATTTTCCCGCAGCTTTGTAAACCATTTTGCGGAAAGAGAGGTGGACTGAGATGATGTATCAGAATTCTTCAGGGTCCAAAGCGCAGCTTCTTCAGAAAATCAATGAAGTCAGCTTTGCAGTCAATGATATTCTTCTTTATCTGGACACACATCCCTGCTGTGAAAAAGGCATGGCACTTTACCGTGAATATGCAGCAGAGCGAAAAAAACTGATGAAAGAATACGCTCAGTGTTATGGACCTCTTACAGTTGATGATGCTCTGGAATCGGACGGAAACACCTGGAAATGGATGGAACAGCCATTCCCATGGGAAACGGAAGGAGGATGCAGATAGCTTATGTGGAATTATGAAAAAAGATTGCAGTATCCCATCAACATTAAAACCCCT
>NZ_HF999112.1:0-219 GCF_000433815.1 Blautia sp. CAG:257 | reverse complement strand
TGCGAAGCTTGCTCAGTTTATCATGAGCCAGTATGGAGGCCCGGACTTCCGTACCCTATAATATAGGATGCTTTTCCTCAATGTTTATGGGCATCTAAAGATTATAACTTGCAATACTAACCAGAGTGCAGTAACATATAATAGAATTAGGATGATACAATATTCACCCCGTCAAGTCAACCTTGGCGGGGATCTTAATTTAAATGTATTTCGAGATTT
>NZ_HF999111.1:4537-9235 GCF_000433815.1 Blautia sp. CAG:257 | reverse complement strand
TGGGCGAGTTCCCTTTTTATAAATATAAGATTTCTCCGGTTCGGGAGGTGTGGCAGCCGTTTTGCAGCCGGAGGGCAGTGCGGAATTCCGAAGAACGGATGATTTCTGCAAGAGCAGAAAAACCGGGCCGGTTCAGGGATTCCGTTTCCATTACAAGAAACATAGGAAGCTGCTGAAGAGGAATAAAATCCAGGTCTTTTGACTTGAATATGACGGATTCTGCTCCCAATGCAGCATCGGCCTGGCTGGTCAGAACTGCGTTTGCAGTAGAAAAATCAGAAACCAGTTCTTTCTGGTAGCCATTGATCTGATCTGGCAATATTTTGGCATCTTTCAGTAAAATATCCAGATACATTCGTCCGGTACTTCCCTTTTCTCTGTTTGCGAGAGCAACATCGGGACGTTTTAGATCACTGACGGACAATATATTTTTCGGATTTCCTTTTTGGACATAAAATCCAAGAGAATATTCATAAAGAACAAAAGCTGCAACGGACATACCGGGAAGCAGGGCAGGAATATGCTCAGGAAGAATACCGGCAGTGGTGGCATGAACTTTTTTAAAATAAAGAGAATACAGTCCGTTATAAGTATTTAGGTGTGAATGAAGCACTGGAAGTCCATGGGGATGAATAGCCATCTGGTTGATCAGATATTCCAGAGCTGGAGATTCCTGTCCGCTGATAATAAGACCGTTGGAATACAGAAGATAGTCTCTTTTCAGAAGAGAGCTTTCCGGCTGAAAACCGGGAAAAGGCAAAGGCGCTTCAGAGACAGATGCATCGCCTCCCTGAAGATACCGATTCAGCTGTTCCTCACTGATTCGAAGCTGTTTGCCTATTTTTGAAGATTCCAGTTCTCCGCGTTTGATGAGTTCGTAGACTGTAGTTTTTTTTATTTTCAGCTTGTCTGCAATTTCCTGGGCAGTGTAAAGCTTATTCATCAATTCCTACCATAACATTTGTGGCTTTGATAACAGCGTAGGCATCAGATCCAACTTCCAGACCAAGTTCTTCCACAGCCGCACAGGAAATGGTGGCAACAATAATATTTCCCCCTCCGATATCAATAGATACAATAGAATTTACAGCTCCTTTGTTAATGCTGACAACTTTTCCTTTTAACTGATTTCTTGCACTTAATTTCATGATGATTTCTCCTTTATATATTATTGTAAAAATTATTGGTATCTGTTATTTCTGTTACCGCGTACAGTATTTTCCATGACATCAAAAATTACTTGAGGTATTTTTTAATTTTTATTTCGGAAAGTAAACTGAAATGAAATCCGGTATGTTACTGTTTGCTGCATTTCGGGCAATATGGCTAAAATATTTTTAAATCACCTTCAGTAATGGTAATTGTCCTGTATATTTGGGGATATTGGAAACATACAAAAACATCTGGCAGAATATTGCCTGTGTGCAGTTGTTGTTTTACATTGCGATTCATTTCATTCCTGGCAGTCTGGTTAAAGTGTTTTCCCAATCACCTTCAGTAATAGTAATTGTCCTGCATACCCCGGGGACTCTGGTAAAGAATACAAAACACCTTGTGGGATAATATCACATGAACAGTAACTATTTTACTACTATTTACTATAACACAGTGGAAATGAATTGACAATAACAGTCTTCTGATATAAAATGAATAAAACAGAACTAAAACAAACTAAAATGAATAAAGGAGAAGGGAAATGAAGAAAAAACTGGCAGTTATTACACTTGCAGGAATGATGGCAGTCGGATTAACAGCAGGAAATGTACAGGCGGCGGAACCCAGCGGAGAGGTCTATGTATTTATTGCAGCCAGCCTTGCCAATGCAATGGAGGATATACAAAAGGACTTTAATCAGAAGTATCCGGATGTGGAGATTTTTTACAATGCGGACAGTTCAGGAACTCTCCAGACACAGATTGAGGAAGGATCCAGATGTGATATCTTTTTTTCAGCAGCAACCAAGCAGATGGATGCCCTTGTAGAGGAGAAACTGGCAAAGGAAGAGTCTGTAGTGAATCTTCTGGAAAATAAGGTTGTTCTGATTAAGACAAAAGATACAGAAACCAAAGTTACAGGATTTGAGAATATCACAGAGGCTGAGAATCTTGCCCTGGCAGGGGAGGATGTTCCTGTAGGACAGTATGCCAGAGAGATTTTTACCAACCTTGATATTATGGATCAGGTAGAGGCAATGGAAATCAACGAGGGAAAAAATGTAACAGAGGTTCTGGCAGCAGTGACCCAGGGAAGCAACGAGGTAGGGGTTGTATATGCAACAGATGCAGCTTCCGTGGCAGATCAGGTAGAAATCATTGCAGAGGCTCCGGCAGATGCTCTGAAAACTCCGGTTCTTTACCCGGTAGGCATGATAGAGGATGAAGAGGCTTTACCAGAGGAAAAAGTGGCAGCAGAGACATTTTTTGAGTATCTTCAGACAGAAGATGCGCTGAAAGTTTTTGAAGAGCATGGATTCAGCCCTTATACTGCTGAAGTGGAAGAGAACGACACAGAGGAAGCGGAAGATACACAGGCAGATCAGAAAACTGACTCAGAAGCAGAAGAAACTGGGGAAGCTCCCACTGAGCAGGAGAAAACAGCAGAGTGACATAGAAATAAGAATTTACCAAAGCTCTGTACATTGGAGAATGAATGATGAGTGAGTTTATACAGGAGATTAACTGGTCTCCTTTATGGATTTCCCTGAAAACAGGCGCGGTGGCTACTACTATCGCGTTCTTTCTGGGAATCTGGTGCGCCAGAAAAATAATGAAAATGAAGCCTGTGACCAGAGCAGTGTTTGATGGTATTCTGACAATGCCTCTTGTGCTGCCTCCTACAGTTGCAGGTTTTTTTCTGCTGATTATTTTCAGCCTGCGGAGACCTTTTGGAAAGTTTCTCCTGGAGAATTTTGATTTTAAGATCGTGCAGACATGGAAAGGGTGCATTGTAGCGGCTGCTGTAATAGCGTTTCCTCTGATGTACCGTAATGCCCGGGCAGCTTTTGAGCAGATAGACGTAAACCTGATCTATGCAGGACAGACCCTTGGAATGAGCGATCGGAAAATATTCTGGAAAGTTATTATTCCGGCAGCTGCTCCGGGCATTGTATCCGGTACAGTTCTTGCTTTTGCCAGAGCAATCGGGGAATATGGCGCAACCTCCATGCTTGCAGGAAATATTCTGGGAAAAACAAGAACTGTTTCTGTTGCAATTGCGGCGGAGACTGCGGCGGGAAATTATGATGTAGCAGGATTCTGGGTTGTGATTATTGTGCTTATTTCTTTTTTTATCGTGTCATTGATCAATATTGTATCAGGAAGAGGAATGAAAAGCAGACGGTGGATCTAAAAAGTAAATGGTTTGTATATGAATACAAAGCCATCAGTGAGAAACTACTGAATGATGCATAATGGAAGCAGTAATATGAGGATATAAAAGAAATGTCGGGTTTTTTATGTGTATCACATACAAACAGAAAAGAGCTTTGTGTTTTTGTGGCTGTTGGCGGTACGAAGGAAGAAAAACAAGAATCAATACCTGAATATATAAAAAAACATATTCAAGGTTTATAAAAACAACTGTCAGGGGAAAGTGAGACGGAAGGAAAATATGTCCATAAGTGTAAATATAGAAAAAAGCTTCAGAGGCTTTACTCTGAAAGTACAATTTGAGACGACGGATTTATCTACAGGAATTCTGGGAGCTTCCGGAAGCGGCAAAAGCATGACTCTGCGCTGCATTGCAGGTATTGAGACACCGGACAGAGGAAAGATTGTGATTCATGGAAAAACGGTTTTTGATTCAGAAGAAAAAATCAATCTGAAACCACAGGAACGCCAGGTAGGATATCTTTTCCAGAATTATGCGCTTTTTCCGACAATGACAGTTCGTGACAACATTCGTTGTGGATTTCGGGGCGAAAAAAAACTTCGAGACGAAAAAGTACAGGATTTTATCTGCCGATATCATCTGGAGGGGCTGGAAAATCGGTATCCCTCTCAGTTATCCGGAGGGCAGCAGCAGAGAGTTGCCCTGGCAAGAATGATGATTGGGGAGCCTGAGGTTATTCTTCTGGACGAGCCTTTTTCCGCTCTGGATGGATTTTTAAAAGACGTTCTTCAAAAGGATATGCAGGATTTCCTGAAGGAATATACGGGAGATATGATTATGGTCACTCACAGCAGAGATGAAGCTTTTCGATTCTGCAGGAATCTGATGCTTTTGAAAGAGGGAAAAACTCTGATATTTGGAGATACCCGGAAGCTTTTTGAGCAGCCGGAGTTTCTGGAAGCAGCAAGACTTACCGGGTGCAAAAACCATTCCAGGATCGAACGGCTGGGAGATTACGAGCTGTTTGCCCTAGACTGGGGCGTTGCTCTTCGTACAGAGAAAAAAATAGGATCCGATATCACTCATGTGGCAATCCGCGGACATTGGATGCAGGGAACGGATCACAAAACGGAAAACTGTATTTTGTTTCAGTCAGTGGATTATGTGGAAACGACCTTTGAGCATCAGTATCTGGTAAAAAGCCCGGAGATGGAAGAAGATGCAGTTCTCTGGTGGATGCGCCCCAAGGGCAGTTTTGACGAGCCTGCAGAAAAAAACCTGCCCCGGTATCTGTATCTTCCGTCAGAGCATTTAATGCTGCTGAAATAGAAAACTGTTTTTAAGATGTTTTTCTTTATAAATGCAGAG
>NZ_HF999111.1:4318-4503 GCF_000433815.1 Blautia sp. CAG:257 | reverse complement strand
GGATTGATTTATAATAAAATTGTGGCGATAAATGAGCAAATATATAATTTTGCATAATGAATCCGTAATATGAAGAAATAAAGAAAATTTAAACTTTATATGTGCATTTCACAACGCAACGATAATTTTGTGTACTTCTTCAAGTTTGCTCATTTATAGATTATAATTATTAATCATTTAACATG
>NZ_HF999111.1:0-4242 GCF_000433815.1 Blautia sp. CAG:257 | reverse complement strand
ACAGAAGATAAGGATTCCGGGAGTTTACGGAATAAAATATACAGGCTGATAACATTTCTTAAAATACATAAGACAAAACCCGAAAGCTGATAATATAAGTTACATAAAGAAAGGAATGTCTTATGGAAAGCAATACTATTTTTGATGATGTGTTCCGGACTATGCTGGAAAAGATGCCGCAGCTGGCAGTGCCGCTGATCAATGAAGTCTTTGGCACTTCCTATCCGGAGGATGTTAAAATCATACAAAAGAGAAATGAACATCAGACACAAAACGGCAGGATAATCACAGATTCCCATTTGCTGATTGCAAATCGGATTTACCATATAGAATGTCAGAGTACAGACGATTCTACTATGGTGATCCGAATGATTGAATACGATTTTGCAATCAGCTTGGAACATGTACAGAAGGAAAATGGCAGATATCGGATGTATTTTCCACAGTCGTGCGTACTGTATTTGCGCGGCACAAAAAAGAGAGATACGATATCTGTGGAGATTGTGATGCCAGATGGTAATGCAGTAGAATACACGGTTCCTGTTGTACAGGTGCAGAGGTTTACCTGTGATGATATGATGCAGAAACATCTGCTGTTTTTACTGCCGTACCATGTAATAAAATACGAACAGGAAAAGGAACTGGACACGGACAGCGAAAAATGGAAGGAACTTTTAGATGAGTATGCAAAAATCGAGAAGTATCTGGAGAAAAATTTTCTTGAGAAAGGAAATGAAAAAGCATACCGGGATATGGTTGAGCTGATCATCCGGATCGCAGATTATGTGTTCAGAGACAAAGAAAAAGTAAAGAAAGGATTTGGTGATGTAATGGGCGGAAAGGTATTGGAACTGGAATCAGATAAGCTGATCCAGAGGGGAATTGAACAGGGTCTGGAAAAAGGAATCCAGCAGGGCATTGCCATGGAACGAAAAAATACAGAGCTTGTACGTCGCAAGGCAGAGGAGGAGATTCAACGTTTGAAGAAGCTTTTGGAAGAACAAAATAATAAATAGTGACTGTGAGAAGCACAACAAAGAATCCAGGCCGGAGCATCAGCTCCGGCCGTTTTTATGATAAGTTACATACCCGCTTACCAGCATGGCCAGCTTAAAGGTCAGGGCATCCTCAAAGGTACGGAGATCCAGCCCGAACTTTTTCTGGATTTTCTCAAAGCGGTACACAAGAGTGTTCCGGTGGACATAAAGCTGTCTGGAGGTTTCGGAAAGATTCAGGTTGTTCTCAAAGAAGGTACGGATAATGGCAAGGGTTTCACTGTCCAAAGAATCCAGGGATTCACTGCCAAATACCTCCTGGATAAACATTTCGCACACAGAAACCGGGAGCTGATAGATCAGCCTGCCAATTCCAAGCTTGCGATAGCTGAAAACATTTTTTTCTGAGTAAAAGATCTTTCCGATCTCCATGGCTGTTTTTGCTTCTTTGTAGGCATTGGAAAGCTGGAGGAGATCATCGGCTGTGTTGCTGTAGGAAACCCAGGCCTGGGTCATGGCTTCAGTTCCAAGCATGTCTACCAGCATAAAAGCAATATCTTCCATATCCTCGTCTGATTCTGTAGAGGAAAGCTCCCGGATTACAATGATTCCGGAATCGTCTACAGAGGTAATAAAATCTTTTGTACGGGCGGAAAAGATATTCCGGATAGTGGCAAGAGCGTGTTCGTCTCTGGCCTGGCGGGTTTCCACCAGAAAAACAGCACGTCTGGCAGTGGAAGAGATATGGAGCTTTTTGGCGCGGTTAAAGGCTTCTACTTCCTGATAATTTCCAAGAAGAAGCTTTTGCATAAAAGTGTTTTTGTCATTTTTTTCCGCATAGGCTTCCAGAAGGCTCTGTACCTGGCAGACAGCCAGTTCTCCGATGGTGGGAACGCTGTCACCGCTTCCCCACACAATAAGAATATAGGCAGGCTCTTCTTTATACAGAACTTTATAAAGGCAGCGGCTGGTGTTTGCCATAATAAGAGCGTTGCTTTCCCTGAATTCACTGAGCTTTTTTTCTGAAGGAAGTGAACGGGAGCAGGTAGTCACAAAAACTTCGTTTTCATCAGTGATAAGACAAAAATCAAGACTGCTAATGGTTTTCCAGTCATCCATATATTTCTGTAAGGTTCGCTGTATTGACATGAGATCATCCCTCTTTCTACTGTAGTTATAAATGAAACAAAGCCGGCTCCTATATTTTATCTGCCGGGAAAGTAGTAAATTCTGTACTGGACTTTCTGGTAAAGAATATTGCAGCCTGTATCATAGCTGAAATTTCCTGTAATATAAAATGCTTTGCACAGGATTCAGTGACAAAGCAGGTTACTGTAAACAGAGTGAACAGTAACCAAAGCTGCGGATTATCTTGAAAATCCGGAAGATTCATCCTCTGTCGGGCTATGAGGCGCTGGTCCGGTGGAATTTCGTTCAATCAGCTGAGCGTGAAGATAAATGGTTCCGATAGAAACCTTGTTCATAATACTGTCTATGGCGTAAAAACCACATTTGCCAAGTTCGATACGGTCCTGGCGGATGGTAGTCAGAGGCGGAGAGGTATAGGCGCACAAAGGCAGATCGTCAAAACCGATAATGCTGATATCGCCCGGAACCCTGTAGCCCAGCTGCTGACACTGAACCATAGCGGCGTTGGCAATCTGATCGTGGCTGCAGATAATGGCTGTCATTCCCATGTTCAGAAGCCGGGGCAGATGCTTTTCAATACATTTGGTCACATAGTAAGAAGCGCCTGCATAATCAGGATCAGCCTTCAGTCCGTTTTGCTTCAGCGCGTGGAAAAACGCCTTATGACGCACCTGCATAATATAAGCTCCCAGTGCGCTGCTTAAATACCCGATCTTCCGGTGTCCCAGCTTTTTTAAATGAGACACGGCAAGAGCCATTCCCTCATTATTGTCAATTCCGATAGAGGCAATATAGGGATTGGCGGGAATATAGTTGTCATAAAGAACGGTTGGAGTGTGGCTTGTTTTAAAATCCTCCATCCAGGGATCGTTGAGAGAAAAGCCCAGGACAAAAGCGCCTGCATAATCATTCTGGAGCATAAAAACATCATAGGAGATTTTTTTCTGGAGCTGGAATGTTACAGGAACTACATTTACCACGTATCCTGCCGGTTCTGCCATCTGCCGGAAGCCGATTACAAAATCATATCCGAACTGATGAGGTTCTTCATATTCCATATTTTCGATCAGGATGCAGAAACGTTTTGCATCATTTTTTTGCCGCCGCAGTCTGGTATATCCCATTTCTACTGCAGTATCAAGCACTGTTTTTCGTAAAGTTTCGCTTATATCGGGAGCATTGTTGATTGCTTTGGACACAGTTCCCTTGGAAACGCCAAGTCTGTCAGCGATATCCTGTATTGTTGCCATATGTGTACCTTCCTTTTGCCAGACATATCTGAGATAAAAGAGCAGCTGTGTAAAACCGAAAAGACAGAGCCTTAAAGTGGGAAGAGCAGAGTTTTTTACTGTGCGAAATCCGTTTGTTTTCAATCATGCTCTTTTATCCGGAAATAACTGCTTGATACAGAAAAAGTATCTGGGATGTCTGGATTCTTTGATTCTTATTATATCAAAAATAAAGAAAAATGCAATTCTTTTGACTTCTTTTGTTTCGTAATAAATACCTGTACAGATATAAAGTATAAAAAATGCACAAAAATAATATTGAAAAAATGTGGAAAACAGAGAAAAACATCTGATATATTGACGTTTTTTTCAGGTTGTTGTATATTACAGATAACGAAACATAACGAAACACAAGGAGAAAAGAAAAATGGGAAAGAGAAGAACAGCGCTTCTGATGGCCGGAGTTCTTGCTGCAGTCAGTCTTGCAGGCTGTGGCGGAGCTTCAGGAGAAAAGACCGGAGCAAAGGAAAAGGTACGTCTTATGGTATGGTCTCCTTCTGAGGATCAGTCCAAAGACAGTGGCCAGTGGCTCCAGAACAGCTGTGAGGACTTTGCAGAGCTTCATCCGGAATGGGACATTACGTTTGTGTATGGAATTGCTGACGAGGCAACAGCGGCAAATCAGGTGGCACAGGATCCGGAGGCAAGCGCAGATGTATTTATGTATGCCAACGATACACTGACAATTATGACAGATGCCAATGCACTGGCGAAATTCGGAGGTAAGTACAGAGAAGAAATTGAAAATACAAACTCGGAGGAGGTTCTGGCATCTCTGATTAAAGACGATGAGCTTTATGGAGTTCCTT
>NZ_HF999110.1:326-591 GCF_000433815.1 Blautia sp. CAG:257 | reverse complement strand
ACGGAATGCTGAATTCTCTGGGACTGAAATTTTATTCAGATAACAGAATGTTGAACATGATTCTGAACGACAAATTAAAAAAGCTGGAACCGGGGCAGGCAGAATGTAATATGGGCGGTATCAGCCTGGATTTTCTGGCGGATATGGATGTGACAACCATTTTTGCAAACCTTCTGGATAATGCCATAGAGGCAGGCGAAAATAAAAAGAATTTCTGGATAAAAATAAGAGGGGAACAGATACAGGATTTTACAGTAGTAAAAAT
>NZ_HF999110.1:0-154 GCF_000433815.1 Blautia sp. CAG:257 | reverse complement strand
AACAGACGGGATTTTTTCCGTAACAGCAGTATTTCCGGGAGAATAAGGAGGAGAATTATGAAATTTACGCAGACAGAGAAAAAACAGCTTATGATCTATGTGATCATAGCATACGGAATCACCTATGTGCTGGGGCTTCTGATGTGGTATGGAT
>NZ_HF999109.1:1946-2600 GCF_000433815.1 Blautia sp. CAG:257 | reverse complement strand
GTTCTCTCCCACAGGAAAACCCTTATATCATCTCAGTTTCTTCTCAGCGCTTCAATAGGACTGAGCTTCGCTGCCTTTCTCGCAGGGTAAATTCCAAAGAATACACCAACTGCACAGGAAAACAGAGTTGCAAACATAATTGTGCTGAGACTGATTCCGGGACTGATCACCATCTGCATACTTGCGCTTATAACGCTGCAGATTCCATATGCTCCGATAATTCCCAGAATAATTCCGATCACTCCTCCAATCACAGTAAGAATGGCTGCTTCTGCCAGAAACTGCATCATAATGGAAGAGGTTTTTGCTCCAAGAGATTTTCGGATACCGATCTCCCTTGTCCTTTCCGTTACAGAAACAAGCATGATATTCATAACGCCGATTCCTCCTACCAGCAGGGAAATTCCTGCTACAAAGGAAATGAATGCAGTTACCATGCCAAGCATCTGGTTCATGGATTTCATAACATCCTGGAAATTCTGGATCTGGAAATAATCATCTCCTGCACTCTGGTGGTTCTTCTCCAGCAGATGAACGATCTCATTGGCAACCTTCTGAGAGTCCAGACTTGTATCCACCTGAACAGTCATGGAATAAAAATAGTCCACATCTCCTACCAGCTCATTCATTGCAGAATAGGGAATATTTACTGTT
>NZ_HF999109.1:1283-1881 GCF_000433815.1 Blautia sp. CAG:257 | reverse complement strand
GGTTCCGTTTTCTTTCTGGGTAGTCACACCTGCAATACGAAAGCTTTTCGTCACATCATAGCAGGTAATGTCAAGACTCATGCCCACTACATCATCTGTGCCGAACAGACGTCTGGCATCGGCATCAGAGATCACACATACAGGTTTGGCCTCTTCCACTTCCCGTTCACCGAAATAATTTCCGTATTTCATATCCGCATTATTTATCATTTTGGGATCCGGTCCTTCTGCAGTTACCATAAGATTAAAGTTTCCCTTTCCGGTAACTGTTTCACCGTCATAGCTTTCAGCGACACTTACCCCTTCCACACTTTCCAGCTCACGGACTGCATTAATGTCTTCAGGTGTGATCCATTCCTGTTCTGTAATTGCATCATTGCTGACGTAAATGTAAACCTGACCGCCTCCGATATCACTGATCTCTGAATTCATCTGGTTCTTTGTTCCCTCACCAATGGAAACAATTGCAATAACAGAAGCAATTCCGATAATGATACCAAGCATTGTCAGAAAAGACCGGCCTTTATTTGCGCGGATATTCTGAACAGCCATTTTTACATATTCATAAAATCCATTCATCAGGCACCTTCTCCCGTTG
>NZ_HF999109.1:838-1155 GCF_000433815.1 Blautia sp. CAG:257 | reverse complement strand
ACCTCTATGTAGTCATCGGAGCTCAGACCGGTTTCAATATTCTTTCTGGCGATCACTCCGTCCTCAAGAACGTAACAGAAAGATCCCTGTTTACCGATATTCACAACCTCTGCCGGAAGAACAAGAACATCTTCTGCCTTATCTGCCTGAATGGTAACCTTTGCATCTACCCCAAGAAATACGTTTTCATCCGGATCATCAATTCTTACTCTTGCGGAAATCAGAGAAGCTCCCTTTTCATTCTGTGTGGCAATATGGCTGACAGATGTTACAGTTCCCTTATATTTCTTTCCTGCAAGAGTGATCTCTGCCTTCTG
>NZ_HF999109.1:0-696 GCF_000433815.1 Blautia sp. CAG:257 | reverse complement strand
GTAGAGCCTTCTACCACTGTTACTTTTGAGATAACTCCGTTAAAATCTGCTGTTACGCCATTTTTTGCAGACTCTACCAGTTCTTTTGCAGACATTTTTTCCAGTTCGGAAAGATTATTGGTAATCTTCATCTTTTCCTTTTCTTCTTTTGTTACTGCATTGGGATCTGCCTCGGCAATTGCCTCCTGGGACGCAAGCTCTGACTGAAGCTCTGCCAGATCGCTGCTTGCCTGTTCAAGCGCTATTTCAATTCCGGAAGTATCCACTGACACAGTTCCTCCGGAAAGATCCCCGGAAGGCGTATCGCTGAAATCACTGCCGGTTCCGTCTGTCACCAGATCAGAAGCGCCTGTAAAGTCAGATAAAAGAGGAGCCGGCGGCATCTGAGTTTTGTAATCCTCATAAACAGCCTGAGCATTCTGGTATTCTACCTGAGCATTGCTTCTGTCCGCCTCTGCCTGCGAAAGGGCTTCTGTATTTTCCGGGCTCTGGTCTGCTGACCAGGCAGTAAATGCCATCTGATATGTATTCTCAGCCTGATTGTAAGCTGTAAGAGCCTGATCTGCTGCTGAATTCAGCTCATTCAGCCTGTTCTGGTATGCAGGAAGCGTCTCATTTTCATAAATTCTCACTGCTTCCTCATACTGACGCTGAATTTCCTGTTGTTTTTTCTCCTGGGCCTTTCTTGCCTCTTCC